>VMFZ01000023.1 GCA_007376285.1 Parcubacteria group bacterium Gr01-1014_17 | reverse complement strand
AAAAAGTCCTGCGATGCCGGATCTTTCTTCAACACGCCAACGAACCGTTCTCGGGCGCGCTTTATAATTTTGACTACTTCCGCAAGCCGCCGTTTGCGGATTGAGCGCGCGCCCGTCAAACGAATCTCTACTCCGTCTTTATGCAAAGCGCAATTCAAGGATTCCGGCGCTATTTCAATATCTTCTTTTTCGGATTCGTCCTCCACAAACCCCGTCCCGCGCGAGTTGACGCTGATAATTCCTTGCACGACTCTCGCGTGCGATTGTTTTTTATGCATTGAATTGACACTATAACATAAGTTGGCTATGATGGCGCGTATGTTAAAAATACGGCTACAGCGCGTTGGGAGAAAGCATATGCCCGTGTTTCGGGTCGTGCTTACCGACTCGCGCAATTCTACCAAGAGCGGAAAAAGTGTTGAGACGCTCGGCACTTGGAATAACACGACGCACGAAAAGCGGCTTGACGCAGAGCGCGTGAAGCATTGGATTTCCAAAGGCGCACAACCCTCTGTCACTATCCACAATTATCTAGTATCGCAGAAAATCATTGAGGGCAAAAAACTCAATGCACTGCCAAAACATAGACCAATAAAGAAAGATGCTCCAGTAGCAGTTCCTGTTCCGGTAGAAAAACCGGTAGAAGTCGCACCTGCGGTGTAAGTTTGTTATACTCTCTTCCAAGCAGGTCGGTTCATGAAAAGCGTTGACGAGGCAATGGATGATTTGAAGATATAAGTTTTAATAAAAGACCCCCGCTGTACAGCGGGGGTCTTTTATGTTAACACATACCTATGACTTTTCATATTATTTCATTGTTTCCAAATGCGTTTCGCTCATACCTCGGCGAATCCATCTTGAAGCGGGCGATTGAAGGAATCAAACCCCGACGCCCGAAGGGGTCGGAGTCCCGACCAGAAGCGTCGGGAAAAATTGCGGTAAAATTTTATAATCCGCGTGATTTCGCAGAAAATAAATGGAAACGGATTGACCGCAAACCCTACGGCGGCGGCCCTGGTATGGTGATTCAAGCCGAGCCAGTTATTCGCGCCATAGAAAAAGCTTGTTCTAATGTTCTCAAGAACAACAGAATAAGGAAAAAACAAAAAGCAAAGATAATCTGGCTAACGCCAAATGGGAAACAATTTACCAACGAAACCGCGATACAGTATGCAAAGAAGTATAGAAATATTATTATCATTTGCGGGCGGTATGAGGGAATAGATGCGCGCGTGAAGAAAATTTTCAATGTGGAGGAGTTGTCGGTTGGACCGTTTGTGCTGACCGGCGGGGAACTCGCGGCGGAGATTTTGATTGATACGATTGCGCGGCAAGTGGAAGGTGTGCTTGGAGACCCACAGTCGCGTGAGGAAACGCGCGTTGTGGCTTCCGATGTTTATACCCGTCCAGAAGTTTTTGTATATAAAAAGAAAAAATACCGCGTGCCGAAAATACTTCTTACTGGTCACCGTGCGCGCATAGAAGAGTGGCGACAGAAACGGCAGTAGGATAGTTATCCACATATCCACAGTTTGCGTTGCTTGCATAGGCAAATGCTTGTAATACAATGTTTATTAAGTGTGGATAAGTGGATAAACTCTATGCGCGTCGAAAAACGACATTACAAAGTGAATGGTGGAAAATGGAGTTTCGTGCTCCGCGTTTTCCTCATTTCTGTGCGCAAGCCGTCTGCACTCGTTCGTGTGAACAGAGGCGTAGCAACGCGAACCTCGTGATGCATCTTCCTGTTCTTTTACAAAGGGTAGTGGAAGCGCTCCGCGTGAAATCTGGAGAAATCTTTCTAGATTGTACGGTAGGAAGTGGCGGGCATATCATCGCAATCGCACAAGCGGCCGGCGGCTCCGTGATAGCAATCGGACTTGATGAAGATGAAGATGCGCTTGCGCGCACCAAAGGACGGCTTGCGGAAGCAGGAATTGTCGCAATGCTTCGGAGAGAAAACTTCCGAAATCTGGACAAGGCGCTTCAAGAATCTAGAATCGCGAGCGTTGATGCAATCCTTTTTGATTTAGGCGTATCAACCGATGAATTTTTGGAAAGCGGGCGGGGATTTTCTTTCAGCAAAGATGAACCGCTTTTGATGACCTTTCGTAAAAGTCATGAAGACGGAGGACTCACCGCGCGGCAAGTGGTGAACGAATGGGGCGAGGAAAATCTTGCTACCATCTTACTCGGTTTCGGCGGTGAGCGGTACGCAAAGCGCATTGCGCGGGCGATTGTTGCAGCGCGCGAACGCGCGCCTATTGAAACCAGTAAAGCGCTCTCGGACATCGTTTCTTCCGCAGTGCCGCGCTTTGGAAGGACGCATCCAGCTACAAAAACATTTCAGGCAATTCGGATGGCAGTAAATGATGAATTGTCGGCGCTTGAAGAAGGGTTGCGCAAGGCGCCCGCAATGCTTAAAGAAGGGGGGAGGATTGCAGTAATCTCATTCCATAGCGGCGAGGATAGAATTGTAAAGCGATTTTTTAAGGAAGCAGAGAAAAATGGAGTAGGAACTACCAGCAAGAAACCAGTCGTTCCGTCGCGCGAAGAAATTCAGAGCAATCCGCGCTCTCGGAGCGCAAAGTTAAGAGTTTTTATAAAAAGATAATGTATTATAAAATTTTTTCTCGGTCAGCCATATTTGTATTTTTAGCATGCGCAACCGTGGCGCTTTTAGCGGCGCAGGCGGTTTTTATTGGACTTTCGGTGCGCGCCGCCGCGGGTGACGCGCGCGCGAACGCGCGCGCGGAAGGGCTTTCGCTCCGCATTGCGGAATTGGAATCGCATATTTCAATAAAAGATACAGTAACGCCGGTTGAAGCCGAAGCGCGCGGATTCGGGACTCCCGCTTCACTTTCGTATGCAACGAAGCGCTCACTTGGAAGCGCCGCGCGCTTTGGCAATGAACTTTGATTCTACACGGCGAATACGCCTAATTGGATGGTGCATATTAGGCGCAGCGCTTTTCATCGCCGTACGGCTCTATTTCCTGCAAGTCGTGCGCGCGAATGAGTTTACGGAGCGCGCCGACCGTCGTTATGCAGAGAGTGCGGAATTTTTGTTTAACCGCGGTTCTATTTTCTTTACCGAGAAAGGCGGCGAGCGCGTTGTTGCGGCGTCACAGAAGAATGGGTTTGTGCTTGCCCTTGACGCGACTAAAATAACTGATGCGGAAGCGGCGTACCAAATCCTTGTTCCTTTTATATCGCTTTCGCGCGAGGAATTTCTTACGCACGCGGAGAAACGCATTGATACCTACAAAGAGCTTGCACATCGACTTTCACTAGAAACAGCGGACTCTATTACAGCGCTTAAGATTCCTGGCGTTGTAATTGCAGGCGAGCGTTGGCGATTTTACCCTGGTGGAGTTCGTGCCGCGCAGGCGCTCGGTTTTGTCGGTTATGACGGCGCTCGGCTAGTCGGGCGCTACGGGCTCGAACGATATTACGAAGATGTGTTGGGCAAAGCGCATTCGTCTCCGTACAAAAATTTTTTTGCTGAATTGATCGGTGCCGCCCGCGGCGGCACTTCAACGCTTTCAGGAAGCGTTGTGGTCGGCATTGAACCATCTGTGCAGTCGTATTTAGAGCAAGTACTCAAGTCCACTGCCAGTCGTTTTTCCTCGCGCGAGACCGCTGGTATAGTTATGAACCCGAAAACTGGCGAGATTATCGCTATAGCGACTGTTCCGTCTTTTGACCCGAATAATTTTCAAAAGGAAAAAGATTGGCGCGTATTCGTGAACCCGCTTGTTGAAAATGTGTATGAGTTCGGCTCTATTATGAAGCCGCTCACGATGGCTGCGGCGATTGACGCTGGTGTCGTGACCCCGGAGACAGTGTACGACGACCGCGGGTTTCAGGAGCTTGACGGAAAGACATTTTACAACTTTGACAAAAAAGCGCGCGGTGAAGTGTCTATGCAGGAAGTGTTGAGCCAATCGCTTAATACCGGCGCGGCGTTTGTGGCGCTCAAAATGGGTACGGAAGCGTTTGCAAAGTACCTGCTTTCTTTTGGCATTGGAGACGAGACCGGCATTGACCTGCCGAACGAGGCGTCTGGTTTGGTAGATAACTTGAAAAGTCCGCGGCAGATTGAGTATGCGACCGCTTCATTCGGGCAGGGCATTGCCACGACGCCAATTGCAATGACTCGCGCGCTTGCGGCGCTTGCGAATAAAGGCACGCTTCCGAATCCACATCTTGCAACGCGCGTTTCCTACGACCTCGGCACTTTTTCGTTTCCGTCGTTTGGCGAGCCGAAGCGTGTCTTGGCACTCGAGACCGCGGAGACGGTTACGCGCATGCTCGTAAAGGTAGTTGATACGGCTCTTCTCGGCGGCTCAAAGAAATTGGAACACTGGAGCGTCGCGGCGAAGACCGGAACGGCGCAGATTGCAAAGCCGATATCGGGCGGGTACTACGACGATCGATTTTTGCATTCGTTTTTCGGATATTTTCCTGCCTACGAGCCGCGGTTCATCGTGTTTCTTTATACTGTGGAACCGAAAAGTGTGTCGTTTGCATCGCATACGCTCACTGACCCATTTTTTGACATGGCGAAGTTTTTGCTCAATTATTACGCTATTCCCCCAGATAGATGAAAAACATTTTTAAGAAAATTGTTGTGTATTTCCTGACACTTGAAGCGCGCGCTTTTCTCGCGCGTTTTAAGCCCACCGTGATTGCCGTGACCGGCACGGTGGGCAAGACCTCGGCGAAAGACGCAATTGCCGCGGCGCTTGCGCCTTTTGCGTTTGTTCGCAAGAGCGAAAAAAGTTACAACAGCGATATCGGCGTGCCGCTCGCGATTCTCGGAGAGAAAAATCAGTGGAATAATCCGTTCGGCTGGCTTAAAATTCTTATTTTATCTATCTACTATCTACTAAGTACTAAATACTACCCAAGATTTCTCGTTCTTGAAGTCGGTACCGATATGCCGGGTGATATTCGCGCAATCGTGAAATGGCTTAAGCCGCATGTCGTGGTGGTAACAAAGTTATCGCGCGCGCCAGTGCATGTTGAAAACTTTGCTTCTGTGGGGGAATTGATTGCGGAAAAGGGCGCACTCGTATCTGGTTTGCGGAACGGCGGCGCGTTGATAGTGAACGCAGACGATACGGATGTGCTTGCGTTTCGCGCGCTCGCTCCGCGCGGCGCAAAAATAATCTCGTTCGGTTTTCGCGATGGCGTGGATGTGCGCGCCGATGAATTCGGCTCATTGCTTGAAGTACACGGTACGCTCGGTACGCCGCCGCTTTATGCAGCGCTTGCCGGACTTTCTGTTGCCAAAGCATTAGAATTTGACCTCGCGCGCGCGGCGCGCGCGCTTTCCAAACGCGTTCTTGCGCCTGGAAGAATGCGTTTACTTTATGGAATAAACGGCGCGCGCATCATTGACGATACCTACAA
>VMFZ01000022.1 GCA_007376285.1 Parcubacteria group bacterium Gr01-1014_17 | reverse complement strand
TATGGCGCCTCATCCACGAGCGATTACCGAAAACACAACGATACACTATCGGTAACCGCATAGATAAACTCTTCGTTGAGAGCATAGAGGCAATCGTTACTGCAGGTTTTTTACCGCCAGCGGAAAAATTACCGTGGATACGATCTGCGCTTAGAAAAAATGACACGAAACAAGTATTCATACAGTTGCTGTGGGAAACAAAAACCCTGGATGATAAAGATTACATTGACCTTGCTACGACGCTCGCCGATGTGGGAAAAGACCTTGGTGGTTGGAATGGGAAGCTGACTAAACAAAACTCAGCCCCGACATCTGTCGGGGCAAAGAAATGAAGCGATTTGCGGGAGGGCGAAGGCGAACCCATTGTCAGAGTTCCACCTATCGCCGGGCTTGTCATAGTACGCGTTCAACCACTGACCGTCATCGTCGCGATTCGTGTTGAGCAAGTTCGGGTAGCCGTCGGAAATGCACAGGTCTCGTCTGAACAACTAGTAAAATCTTTCTTTGCCTTCGCAATCTTAAATTGCGTAAAACCCGCGCCAAGTAGCTTCACTTTTTATGAAGTGTCTGCGTACGCCCTCCGTTTGCAACCGTAATCGCAAACGCTCTCAGCGTACGGATACTGGTTTCGGCAGTCCAAATGTAGTACATCGGGACAGATTCGCCTACTACCGCGTTTATTATACAAAAATTCAACCCCGAGTGTTAGTCGGGGTTGTGTTAAGCCAAAATCCAAGCCAAGTGACCGAGGGCTAGGACTTATTGTCTGAAGCCGAGGACTGAACTTGCGGGAGGGCGAAGGCGAACCCATGGCCAGAGCCCCACCCATCGCCGGGCAGGACAGAGTACGCGTCCAACCACTGACCGTCAACGTCGCGACCCGAGCCGAGCAAGCCCGGGTAGCCGTCGGAATCGTTGATGGGTTCGTGCATGGCAACGATGTACCACAGACCCATGTCCTCTATCTCCTTGTCCGTGAACTTCAGACGGATGAGGCAGGCCAGTTCGGCGTTCGGCTTGGACAGCTTGCGCTTGTCGGCCTCGGCGCGAATCTTCTTCGTGATCCTGTCGTTGTCCTCGAAGAGCGTGCCCTTGAGAACGGCGACTTCGGTCGTCACGCCTGAGGTCGGCTTGAAGTCAGGGCTTCGGAGCACCTGCTTGGCGTAGTCACCTACGCGGAAGCCGTTGCCTTCCAGACGCTTGATCCAATCCTCGCCGGTCGTGCCGTCGGAGGTGACAGAGAAGTAGATGACGTCGTCTTCCTCGCGCCACGAACGAGTCGGTTCGGAAACCGAGAGTTCGTCGCGGAGAAAACGAAGTGCCATGTCGTGGCCACCGAGCTTCTTGACGATGGCGTTAAGTTGTCCTGCGGTTAGTCCTGCCGATGCGAATAATTGTTCGCTCATTGTATCTCCTTGCACTTATTTGTGCGTTGAGTTTTCATCTTATCCGATGAGGAACTATGAGCCGTTAGTGGTCATAGCCAGCAATCCCGAACAAAGTTGAGGGACTTTTGGCTATGACCACAATTGCAAATCAGTCCTGACAAGGTGCTTTGGACTACATATAGTATAGCAAACCAGAGACAACCTGTCAAGTGCTGTGGTGTGAAGTGCTGAAATATGGCTCTGTACAAGCATTTTCAACGATTAAGTGTATTTATCTGTTGAAGAATTGTTAAAATCTCGCTCGCAATCTCATCCCATGAATGGGTAAAGGAAAATGCGCGGACTTTGGCGGCTTGCGCTTGGTAATTCGTGTCGTCCGCGAGCCATTCTATCTGCGCCGCGATGTCGTCCACACTCTCGGGGTTCACCCAGACGCCGATATCTTTGAGTTTCTCGTAGAGACCGGTCTCCCGCGTCAGAATAAACGGCTTGCCGAATGCAATCGCTTCCAGAATCGTATTGGGTGAGATGTCGCCGAGCGATGCGATGATAACCGCGTAACTTGCTTCAATATCCAACAAAAACTTACCGCGACTTCCTGTTTCCAATTGTAATACTACCGGCGCGCCTTGTTTTTGCGCCTGCGCAAACGCCTCCTTTACCCGCGCCAAATTTTTCCACTTAAGCGGCCGCGTCCCCCCCACAAACACTTTCTTTATTCTAATGTTCTCAAGAACATCAGAATATACATGCTGGGTGTGCATACCGTAATAATTTTCAACGATAAAACATTTTTGTAAATCAAGGTGATACGGCTTTTCAAAAATATCCCGTTGCCATTTTGTGCTGAACACCACCGCTGATGCATTTCGGAGCGCCCAACCAACGAGCCGAAAAATCAACCGTTCTTTCGCATTCAATTTTTTCATGTGTGTAGTGTAGAAGTTTCGGAGCAAAACCAAATCGCCGGTGCGCTCTACGAACTGCTCCCACAAGAAATCCCCTCCCGTACGAATGATTGTCTTTTTTCGCAAAATCTTCCCGACCGCCACGGCGGGCACCGCCGCGCTAAAGGTGTCTGGAATGAAAATTAAGTCCGCGCGAAGCGCGCGGAAAAATACTGCGGAAAAATATGCGAGATGGCGAATGCCGGAAGGAAACGCGCGAAACGCGCTGAAACTGCAGACAGATACAGAATGACCTGCGCGTGTCCACGCTTTCGCGGTCTCCTTCGCATACTGCGCCGGACCTCCTATGTCGGGCGGATATATCCCAGTTGCGATAAGTATTTTCATAATTGGTTAAATATCTCTTCGCGCATCTTTTTTGCAATAATATCCCAATCGTATTTTTCTTTTACCATACGAAGTGCGGCGTCGATAATTGCCTCACGGAGCGCGGGTTGGTCGTCTAAAAGCAAGACGGCTTCGGCAATACTTTTTGGATTATTCACTTTGCAAAACAAGCCAGTTGCCTGCCCTGATTCCGTAGAAGGGTCTTTCAGAAAATCCGGAATGCCACCGACTGGTGTTGCGATAACCGGCAACCCTGCCGCCATCGCTTCAATAAACGAAATGCCCATTCCCTCGGAAAGCGATGGGCGAATGAAGATATCGCTCGTCCATAAATACTGCGGGAGTTCGATATTAGGCACTTCGCCAACAAAAGTAATTCTGTTTTCCAACTCTTCACTTTTCACTCTCAACTTTAAACTTTCTTCAAGGTGTCCGGAGCCGACAATCAGAAGTTTAAAATGCGTTGGCAAATACCGCATCGCCTCTATCAAGTCCACCACTCCATTTTTCTCCACCAACCGCGATACGGTGATAATTGTTTTTTCTTTTGTTTGTGTTTTGGAATTTGTGTCTTGGAACTTTTTACTGTCCACCCCATTCGGCACGACGAGCGGCGTGCGCGCGCCCATTTTCCTTGCCCATTCCGCAAGATAGGTGCTGATCGCAGTTACGGCATTCGCGCGAGTAAAAATCATCTTGAAAAATGGATAGAGCAGACCGACTTTCCGCATAATGTCCGGAATCGGGTCGCCCTCTTGGAGCGTCAAGACAAACGGTACGCGCGGATGGAGTATTTTGAAAAACAGCGCCGCAAAGCCGGCGCGATTCGCCATAATCGCCCATACGCAATCGTACTTGTCTTTCCTATGAAGAGCGATGGCTTTCAGCGCCGCGAGAAACGGAAAAAGAAACTTGCCACCTCCTACGCGATGTACCGACACTGCGCCGATTTTCTCCGCGCGCTGGTGCGCGCGGCTAAATCGGCGCGTTATCATATCAAAGGAAAAGCCAGTGGAGAGACGCTCCGTCAGTTCTTTCACGGCAATCTCCGCGCCGCCAATGAGTGGCTCGTAGGCATACGAAAAAATCAAAATCTTTTTCATACTATTTGTATTTCATCCACTAACTTTTCTGCATCGCTCCGTTCGTCTTTCTGAACTGGCTTGAAGCGAAACGAGGCAAGCGCCACTATTCCTGCAAGAGATATTCCAAAAACACCAATGAGCCATTTCCAAACCCCAGAACCGTTTTCTGAAGAAAGCACAATGGCGGCGGGAGCGGTAGATATGGGAACATCCCTCCCTCCGACTTGCGTCGGAGTACTCCCCTCAAGGGGAGATTTTTTAATTCCCCCTTGGAAGGGGGTGTCTCCCGTAGGGAGACGGGGGATGTCTCTTAATTTCGGCGGCACCACAGGCACCACATATTCCGCGGCAACCGTTCCGTTCGGATACAAAAGCCGTGCATCATTTTCCGAAACCGAGAGTTTCGTCACTTCTGCCGGAAATGCAACTTTTGCCGACGGCAAAATAATCGTGCGAGCGGGAATTGTAAAAAGTGAACCGGCGCTCGCAAGCCCCCAACCCGATACATCTAGTTCTAGATTGCTCCGATTTTCTATTTCCACAAACCCGTCCGCACCTGAAGAAACATATGACACGCGAACATTGGGCTTATGCGCTTGAACCGCCATGCGCGCACTACCAGACAATTCCCCTGAAGAAGCATCTACGACAACCGCATACGAACCCGGTATGTTGTATCCATATCGGACCGACAGACCCTCTCTTATCGCTCCGTTTCCAAAACTCCATATCACGCGCGCGTTTGGTATCGGCTCTTTTTTCACTCCAAAAACCGTTGCGGAAAATACTGCATCGGCGCCGACGGTTACGCTGGCGGGAGCTGATATTTTTACTAAAAGCGACGGCACTGGTTCGCTTGGTGCGCCGGTACTTCCCGCAACCGGTATCGATTCCGAAACCGGCGGCGTTGAAGAAGCTGACTTCGTGACTACAGAACCGACTGTAATTTCCTGGGTTGTTGTCCAACCGATGGGCCACTCGGAAAGAGGCCAGTTTGTGCACGAACGGCTTTCGGACTCCGGTTTGAGGACCACGGTCGCGTTGAGCGTGTGTGTTCCTGCAGTTGTATTTTTATAGTAAAAATTTCGGTTTGCGGAATTTTTTGCAATCGTCAGCACCGACACCGAAGACCAATTTGTTGCGCTTGAAGAAAACTCTTTGAATGGTAATCTGCTCCGACACGGCGCCGGCGGCAATAGTCTGCGGCAAAGAAACAAAAACAAACTTCTGAACATCAGCAACTGCAAACAACGGAAAAAAAAACAATAAAGAACTAGTCACATATGCTCGGCATCGCATAGTTTTACGGCTTCGTATCGGGTTCCGGAGGAAGCCCTTCGCGAAGCACGCGTTTTATTTCTTCTGGAGAAACCCCGGGTGCCTCTTTTTTCTCTTCCACTTGAGCTTTTGAAAGTACATCGGCAAGCGCGTCGCGAAGAGCTGATTTTCCGTTGCTTTCCGACAAAGTGTTTTTCCGCTCAAGCGATTGGAGCGTAATCGGCTGTGGCGGGCGCGAAGCTGGCGGCGGGGGCGGAGGTAGTGCGCTTGCGCGTGGCTGGAAAGAATTTTTCCGTTCCTGCCAATACCCTTTTCCGCGATTATCTGGAGGAGGAACGCTCGGACGCCTGTCTGGAGCTGGCACA
>VMFZ01000021.1 GCA_007376285.1 Parcubacteria group bacterium Gr01-1014_17 | reverse complement strand
TTTAACCTTGTGATAGGGGAGCAGATGGCGGAAGAAATTAAAATTACAGTAGGAAGCGCAGTGCCAGTCGCGGAAGCAGATGACTTACTGATGCAGGTGCGCGGGCGCGACTTTGTGACTGGTCTTCCGCGCACGACTGATGTGCGCACAAACGACACAGTGAAGGCGATAGGAAAAGAGCTCCGCGAAATCTTGAAAGCAATGCGTGATGTTCTGCAAGAAACACCGCCAGAATTGTCGGCCGACATCATTGACCGCGGAATTATTATGACCGGCGGTTCGTCAATCCTCCGCAATTTTCCGGAATTAGTATTCCGCCGCACGGGCGTCAAGGCGACGCTCGCAAAAGACCCGCTCTTTTGCGTTGCGAAAGGCACTGGCATTGCGCTCAATCATTTAGACGCGTACAAAAAGAGCATTATTGCGAAGCGGTAAGTGTTGCTCGGTCTATGATGTAGCATTAAGCTACGGCCGTATCTTATTGCTAAATCGAACATACACTATCTTTAGCGGTCGCCAGAGATAGTGTATCCAAGTATTTTCCAAAATCGCCGGATGAATTACTAATATTAAAAAACGTCTCCAGGTTTACACCTAGAGACGCAAGAACGTTCGTTACTTATGAACAAAACAGTCCTTTATACAATAGAAACGGTGGTCTGGGCCCAGAGACGGAAAACCCATACGGTCGATGAACTTAAGTCTGGATTTTGGTAGTCCAGGCAACACCCCAGCTCTTTTTAACCATCGGTCTAATGTACTACGGTCAGTATAATCTATTTTATATAGTCTGTCAAGCGTTTGATATATAAAGATAAAAGAATCACCTTCTTCATGCTAAAATATGTTTGTATGTTTCCAGAAGGAATAAAATCATTGCGGCATCATGCATATTGCATTGAGGGTGGTGGTCCGAGCACCGTGCAGGAGTTTACGAACAAACTTCGCGCCGCGTGCGGCATCGCGCGTGGAAGTCCGGATTGTATTGCGTTATCGGTACCGTCGTTTGGGATTAATGATGCTCACGAAATGAGGCGGTGGGCGGCAAACCGCGCCATAGACGGTGACAAAAAGTTTTTCATACTCGGCGCCGACACACTGACTCCAGATGCGCAAAACGCGTTTCTGAAGGTTTTTGAAGAGCCGCCGCCTGATACTCACTTTTTCTTGTTGGTAAAAACCGCGGACTTTCTTATTCCAACGCTCCGTTCTCGTGTGGAGGTGGTTTCTGCACAAAAGGTTTCCGAGGTAAATACAGTGAAGGATGCAACAGATTTTCTTGCATCATCAGTAGAAAAGCGGCTCGCGTACGCGGAAAAAATCGCGAAGTCGCTCAAAGACGAAAAAATGACGCGCGGCGAAGCCGCCGCGTTTGTTTCGGCGCTTCTTTCTACAGAGCGCGGAAATGGGGCATTTCCGCGAGCCAAAGCGCGCGCGCTTGAAAACTTATTGCGCGCGGAGCAGTACGCGCACGACCGAAGCGCGTCGTTCAAATTACTTCTCGACCATCTCGCGCTTGTGTTATGATATCGGCACCCGATGTCTAAATTGCAGACATCGGGTGCCTGCCTCAAGACAATGTCATACGACTTCTCACATTTCAAAAACAAAGCGAAGCAAGTTGAGGAATGGCTTGCGAAAGAACTTGGAAGCTTGCGCGCGGGGCGCGCGAGTCCGGTGATTTTGGATACCGTGTTTGTAGAAGCATGGGGTTCAAAAATGTCGCTCAAACAAATCGCGGCAATTACCGTGGAAGACGCGCGCACTTTACGCGTGGCGCCATACGACGCTGAACAGGGAAAGGCGATTGAGAAAGCGATTGTGTCCGCAAATCTAGGACTTTCTGCGGTTGGTGGAGAAGGCGGCGTCCGCGTCGTGTTTCCAGAGCTTTCATCTGAACGGCGCGCGGCGCTTCTTAAAGCCGCGAAAGCAAAACTTGAGGAAGCACATGTATCGCTCCGCCGCGCGCGTGATGAGGCGATACACGACATTGCCGCAAAAGAAAAATTGGGCGGCATGGGCGAAGACGAAGTATTTCGCTTGAAAAAAGAGTTGGAAAAGATGGCGGATGCGGAAGGCAGAAAGCTTGAGGACGCGATTGCACGAAAAGAAAAAGAAATTAATTCATAATGACTATCTTTTTGTTTTTGGTTATTTTGGCGGTTTTGGTGCTCGTGCACGAAGCGGGGCATTTTTTGGTTGCAAAGTTTTTTAAGATTCGCGTTGACGAGTTCGGCTTCGGATTCCCGCCCCGACTTTTGTCATTCAGTCGTGGCGAGACGCGTTATTCGTTGAACCTTATTCCTTTCGGTGGGTTTGTGAAAATTTTTGGCGAGGACCCGACTGAAGAAATAAAAAATGATGAAGCGCACCGTAACTTCTCGCACAAGCCCCGTTCGGTGCAAGCACTTGTCTTGGTTGCCGGCATTCTCGGTAATTTTTTGCTCGCATGGCTTTTGATTTCAGTGGGGTTTATGGTTGGACTTCCGGCGCCGGAAGGAGAGCAATGGGGTGTTCCAGTCGCAAACACGGCTCTTACTATTATTGAAGTTCTACCCGATTCTCCCGCTGAGCGCGCCGGCTTGCGCGCCGGTGATACGATTCTTTCATTTTCACATGGTGTGCGCGCACTGGAAAACCCGTCTCCAGATGCGGCAAGCGCGTTTATTTCTGATACCTCGGATGGAGCGATTAGTGTATCAGTGGAGCGGGGAGGGAAGCCGCTTTTGTTTGCGATAGAGCCCACGCGCGCGTTGATTGAATGGCGCCCCGCAATCGGTATCGCGATGGATATGCTCGGTGTCGTACGGCTCCCTATTCATCGCGCCCTATTTTTCGGCGCGAAAGCGACGGCGCTTCTTTCGATAGAAGTCGGGCGTTCACTTGCTTTGTTTATCATCGACGCGTTTACCGGCACGGCAGATATAAAAAATTTGGCGGGGCCAGTCGGTATTGCCGGGCTTGTGGGGCAGGCGCGAGCGCTTGGCGCTGCGCCGCTCCTCTCGCTCGCGGCGCTTATTTCCATAAATCTTGCGCTCATCAATCTTATTCCATTTCCGGCGCTTGACGGCGGGCGACTATTGTTTGTAGCAATTGAAGCAATTCGGCGCAAAGCAATTCCTGCGAAAATAGCGCAAACCGCAAACGCCGTCGGGTTTATCCTCCTGTTGCTCTTTTTGGTATTCGTTACCTACCACGACATTGCGCGGCTTTTCAACTGACTAAAATCTGGTAGTGTATAAACGGCGTCTGCGCCTTTAGCTCAGTGGCAGAGCGTTCCGTTCACATCGGAAAGGCCGTAAGTTCGATCCTTACAAGGCGCATAGAAGGGCTCATAGTAAAGTGGCATTACGCGTCATTCGCATTGACGAGGCCCGGGTTCGATTCCCGGTGAGTCCATTGACAAAAAATCTGGGTATGCTATACTGTGCAGTAGTCGGTTGAAACATACCGAAAAACCGTTACAAACAAACATCAAAATGAGAGGTAAATTATGACCGCGAAAGCGATTGTTAATCCGTTGTTGGTTGTTCTGAGTTCGTTCATTGAGTTCATCTTCAAGCCGTTCGTCCGTCGGCACCGGTCCGCGCCTGTGCAGGAAGTTGAGACCTTCCCGCAGTTCGAGAATGACAACCGCGAGCTCATCAAGGAGCTCGGGAAGGAAGGACCGATTGTGGAAATCCCGGAAGAGTCCGAAGAGTTTATGCCCGTGTTTCTGAACAATTCGGGCGGACATTCTCCTGCAATTCGTGCGCCGCATGGCATCGCGTTACAGAAGTCGGTTCAGTTTTTGACGCGTCGCGGTGGTTACTGTTCGGCAAAGGTGGTGGGATGGGACGGCGACGGTGCCCTCATCCTCTCCCGCAAGAACGGTCCGCGGTTCCGCCGCCAGCTCTCGGTCGGTTAAAAATGGCGCATAGCCACCCCCTCACTTGTCGGACAAGTGTGGGGGTTTTTAATACACAAAAATCCTCCCCCTACCCCTCCTTTATAAAGGAGGGGGCTTTTGGGGGTGGATTTTCTGTCTTGAAGAGGCACCCGATGTTTGCCGCCTATCAACATCGGGTGCCAATAAAAACCGATATGCTATCATTTATTTATGATGCACTTGCGCTCGCTGGAATTGTCGGGCTTCAAGTCGTTTGCGAAGCGGACGGTTTTGGAATTCAAGACCCCGATTACTGCGATTGTGGGACCGAACGGTTCTGGCAAAAGCAATGTGAGTGAGGCGCTCCGTTTTGTACTCGGCGAGCAGTCGGTGAAAAGCATGCGCGGCAAGCGCACCGAGGACTTGATTTGGAACGGCGCGGAAGGGGCGCCCCGAGGGAATCGAGGGGCGGTCAAGATTGTTTTTGACAATTCCCGCCGCCTTTTTACGCTTGATTTTGACGAGGTGTCGGTGGAGCGTGTTGTGTACCGCGACGCGTCCAGCGAGTATCTTTTGAACGGAAGTCCGGCGCGCCTGCGCGACATCCACGAGCTTTTGACGCAGGCGCATATAAGCCACGGCGGATATCATGTGATTTCCCAAGGCGAAGCGGATAGGATTTTGAATGCCTCAATTCGCGAACGGCGGGAGATGATTGAGGATGCGCTCGGTCTGAAAATCTACCAGTGGAAGCGCGCCGAGAGCGAAAAGAAGCTTCTGCAAACGAAAGAGAATATGAAGCAAGTAGAGTCACTCCGGCGCGAGATTGCCCCGCACCTTTCATTTCTGAAAAAGCAGGCGGAGAAAATAGAGAAAGCAAAATTGATAAAAGAAGAACTTGCCGGTTTGTATCGCGAATATTTTGCGCGCGAGGCCGCATTTATTGCGTCTGAGAAACACGCGGTTGCGGAAGAAGGGAAAGCGCTGCGAGCAGAGCTCGCGGCGCTTGAAAAAGAACTTGCTACCGCCGAGAAAGCGCGTACGACAAGCAGTGCGATGGCGGAGAAGCTGGGGTCGCTTGAGCGCGAGCTTGGGCGACTGGAAGGCGAAAGCGCAGCGCTCGCCCGAGCGCATACAAATACCGCACGAGCAGAAACCCGACGCACCATACCGCTCGCGGAGGTAGAGGAGCTCGCACGCGCGGTGGAAGGCGAGACGCTCCTTGACCGCGTGAAGGCGCTCGTGCGCGCGTTTTTGGAAAAATATCGCCATGCGCCGTCGCCCGCGGCCGCGGCAGACGAAAAACGCGCAGCAGAGCTTACGGCAAAGAAGCAAGCGCTCCAAGCGGAGATTGCCGCAGCGGAAAAGACGCAAAAGGAACATCGGGAGGCGGAAGCCGCCGCCTTCCACCTCATTGCGCGGCGGGGCGAGCTTGACAACTTGCTTCGCGACCTCACGGCGCGCTGGAGTGCTGTTC
>VMFZ01000008.1 GCA_007376285.1 Parcubacteria group bacterium Gr01-1014_17 | reverse complement strand
AACTCGCGTGGGCGGAGGCGAAGCGGCTGGATACTGAACTGCGTCGGTAGTTTATAGATACGATCGTAGCTATAAACTACTTTGAGAGGGATAAAGCGCGGCGAAACTCGTTGAGGTGTGCAGGTTTGAGACGCCCTTGCGCAGCCAATTAGAAAATGACAATGGTACTCCATTGATTATTTTCTTGATTGGCGAGCAGAGCAATCCGCCAGTAGGCGGATATGCGTGGCTCGAAAACCTGCGCGCCGAGAAAGAGTTTCGCCGCTCAACGCAACTTTTGCATATATGCGCGCGTTGTAGTAGAGTGATAGGGTCAATTAAAAAATTGGCGTATCAATCTTATTAAATTGAATTATGTCTGGGGGTGAAACGAGTTACGGAATATCCCCAAATGCGCGCTTAGATTCTTACAAAAGACCGTTATGCGTTCGGATACAGAAAAATAATACTTGGTGAATTGAATCGCCCATTGTGCGGGGTGGCTCTTTTTCTCGCGAAATCCATTAGACACCATCTATGTCGCTAAAATTAGTGCTCGCGCTCGCCGCGGCTTCGGGGCTTCTCGGAGTCGGGCTCGGCGCCTACCTGCGCTTTCTAATTTCTCTAGGCAAAAAGGGCTCTATGGAGCTGAAACTGAAGGAAATTGAGTTAAGAGGACAGGAAGAATCAAAGAAGCTTACGCTCAAGGCCGAAGAGGAATCGGCGCGCATCCTCAAAGAGGCACGCAACGAAGCAAGGCAAAAAGAAGACGCGGTGAAGAAAAGCGAAGAGCGGCTTGTAAAAAGAGAAGACACGCTGGACAAGCGGCAAGCGGACTTGGACAAAGAAGTTGAAGAACTTAAAGGGAAAATTGTTGAAATTAAGAAAATAAAAGAGCGCGCGGACGCGCTCCACACAGAACGGCAAGGCGCGCTGGAGAAGCTAGCGCGCCTCTCTGCAGAAGAAGCGCGCACCGAGCTTATTGCCGCAGTGGAAAAGAAGCATGAGGAGGACATCCTCCTGCGGATGCAAAAGCTTGAACAAGGCGGCGAGGAAAAACTTGAGAAACGCGCGCAAGAAATCATTACCTCTGCCATTCAGCGGCTCGGCACTGCGGTGTCTGCGGACTCGCTCACGACCACCGTCTCCATCCCCTCCGACGAAGTGAAGGGTAAAATTATCGGAAAAGAAGGCAGGAACATCAAGGCGTTTGAGCGCGCGACTGGCGTTGAGGTGATTGTAGACGACACGCCGGGCGCCATTACCATATCTTCTTTCAACCCAATCCGCCGGCAAATTGCACGCGTGGCGTTGGAGAATCTCATCTTGGACGGCAGAATCCAGCCCGCGAAAATTGAGCAAATGGTAGAAAAAGCGGAGCAGGAAATCCAAAAAATCATAAAAGAAAAAGGCACGCAGGCGGCGTTTGAGTGTGGGGTCATCAACCTGCCTCCGCAGGTCATTGCGATTTTGGGGCGCCTCCACTTCCGCACCAGTTACGGCCAAAATGTGCTTCACCACTCCATTGAAATGGCACACATTGCGGGTATGATTGCGAGCGAGCTTGGCGCCAATGTCGCAGTTGCAAAAGCAGGAGCGCTTCTGCACGATATAGGTAAAGCAATGGACCATGATGTGCAGGGCACGCATGTGGAAATCGGGCGGCGCATTTTGCAAAAGTTCGGTGTGGACGAGATGGTGGTCAAAGCAATGCAAGCGCACCACGGCGAGTATCCGTTTGAAACGACGGAGTCGGTCATTGTGCAGGTCGCGGACTCAATTTCTGGCTCGCGACCCGGCGCGCGGCGCGACACCGTAGAGAATTATTTGAAACGCTTGGAGGACTTGGAGCGCATTGCGACTTCGTCTCCCGGCATTGAAAAGGCGTACGCCCTACAGGCGGGGCGCGAAATCCGCATTTTTGTAAAACCCGGCGAAATATCTGACTTGGAAGCGAAAAACCTCGCCAAAGACACGGCGCAAAAAATTGAAGATGAACTTAAATACCCTGGAGAAATCAAAGTAACGGTGATTAGAGAGAATCGGGTGGTTGAGTATGCGAGGTAAACATCCCTCCCTCCGACTTGCGTCGGAGTACTCCCCTCAAGGGGAGAATGGAGAATTCCTCCTTTGAAGGGGGTGCCGAGTCCGCGAGGCGGGGGATGTTTGCAAACAAAAACCCCCGCCATTTCTGACGAGGGTTTTGGGTGGAACGGAAGGTTATAGGCCGGCGATGGCGTCCTCAAAATCCTTCTCTTTTTCTGCGAATTTTATTGTCTTCGCTTTCTCAAAGAGACGAAAGATTTCTTCGTCTAGATCGCCGGTGTGAATGCGTTGGTACCGAGTAATCATCTTGTGGATAATGATCATCAGTGCCCGCATTTTTTTGCTGTCCAGATTGTCCATAATTCCTTTTGGTTGATTGTTTCCTCACAGCGGCGAGGGCAGGGTTAGTTTTAGTAAAAAATTAAATCACCCCGCCCTCAACGCTGTGAAGAATCGCTCTCAAAGAACTGTATCCTGCTACCGTTTAGTATAGCATAGGCGATACCTATCTGTCAAGGGGTCTAAGAACCCTTGCATTCTAACGCCTATAGGCGATAATAGATGTGTCGTTTAACTATTTATCAGTTTTTACATATTTTCATGAACAAGCAAGGAATCGCAGACGCAGTGCATGAGGTCTTGGGCGGAACCAAGGTGCAGGCGGAGCAGGTGGTAGACAAAGTGATTGAAGCCATTATTGGCTCGCTTAAGAAAAGCGAGGAGGTTTCTATCGCCGGGCTCGGCATTTTTTCCGTCAAACAGCGCGCGGCGCGCCAAGCGCGCAATCCGCGCACCGGCGCAACCGTGCAGGTGGCGGCAATGAAGGTCCCGAAGTTCCGCGCGGCGAAGGCGCTGAAGGAGGCGGTGAAGTAACGCTCGGAATGTGCTTTCGCAGAACCGGAAAAATCCTCCAGCGGGGGATTTTTCCTTATCCGCTCGCCTCGCTCGTCCGCCTTCGGCGGACACCATGCCCGCTCGGCTCCTCGCCGTTCCGCAAAAGCACATTCCTCGCTTTCGTTTAAACAAAACCCGCTTCTCTGCGGGTTTTGTTATATAGAAGACATGCATTTACATATACTTAACCACAGGTTTGACTAGTATTTGCAGATACAAAAGCGACTGAATCAACAACCTCCAACGAACCATGCGTCTGATGATTATGTTCACTGCACAGTGGAATGATGTACCAATTCTTGTCGTATGAACTGTCCTTTTGGACATGGGCACCGACCTCGGGCTTTTTGGTACAGCTTTTTTCCTGGCAGTAAGTTGGGAGTGTTTGGTCACTGTAGTTTTTCCAGTGATCTAACCAACTATCGCAGTTACAGGAATTATCACTTGTTCCGTTTATGTTACTTACATTCATATTGATTTCTTAAATCTGAGTTAATTTTTATATTCACCGTCGACATCATGGTCTTTTCAGATCATCGGGACGGCTACATTCTAAGCGACACTAGCAATAACTGTCAACCCTGTCACCAGTTAATTATCCACAGATGACTTTTTGCGTGTTTTTGACACCTCCACTATACTATCAGTATGCACGCACTACAAGAAAAATTACTTAGAGTTATCGACAACAAGAATATTGGCAGTTTTACATTACGCCAAATAGGAGAATTGATAGATGAGAAACTCCCTCAAAAAGTGAAACACCATCTCTCTCAGTTAGAGCGAAAGGGGTTTATCCTCATTGATAGAAAAAATAAAAAAATCAGCAGGATTAGCAACAAAGCAAAAATTGGGGATATTTTTATTTCAATCCCAATAGTTGGTGCCGCCAATTGCGGTCCAGCGACTATTTATGCTGAGAAAAATATTGAAGGATATTTGAAGATATCTAAACGACTTGCATCAAATAAAAAAAGTGTTTTCGCCTTACGAGCAGAAGGAAACTCTCTAAATCGAGCGGATATTGGCGGTAAAAATGTAGAGAGTGGGGATTTTGTTATAGTGGATAGCGAAAACACATCGCCGCGTGATGGTGATTATGTTGTATCTGTTATTGACGGTATGGCTAATATAAAAAAATACCGTCTAGATACGGACAATTCTAGAATTGCACTGCTATCAGAATCAGCGCAGGAATATTCGCCGATATTTATTCATGAAAATGATGATTTTAGAATAAGTGGCAAAGTTATTGAGGTGGTGAAGAATCTAAGATAGGTAATATACCAGAATACTGTAGATTTTATGAAGAAAAAAAATATAAAATATAAATTAGCAGAATTATTTTCCGGTCCAGGTGGACTTGCTCTTGGCGCCATTCGTTCTTTCACTGAAAATGAGGATACTGTGTATGGTATTGAGCCAGTTTGGGCAAATGATTGCGATGCTGATACCTGTAAGACATATGCTAGAAATATTCACAGGGGGAGCGAAAAGAATGTTGTTTGCGCTCCAATTCAAGAAATAGATTTTAAGAGGGTGCCAAGATTTGATGCGCTTGCTTTTGGATTTCCATGCAACGATTTTAGTGTTGTCGGAGAACAAAAGGGTTTTGACGGGAAATTTGGTCCACTTTATTCTTATGGGGTAAAAGCAATAAACACGCATAATCCGAAATGGTTTATTGCAGAAAATGTTAGTGGATTACAGAGTGCAAATGGAGGCAGTGCTTTTAAGCAGATTCTAAAAGACTTAGGTTCAGCAGGAAGGGGTTATGTTCTGACACCTCATTTATATAAATTTGAAGATTATGGAGTTCCACAACAGAGACACCGGATTGTGATTGTTGGTATCAGAAAAGATTTAAATCTGAGATTCAGAGTTCCCACCCCTACTACAAAATATAATCATATGAGCGCGCGCGAAGCAATAGAAAATCCACAAATACCAAAAGGTGCACAAAATCATGAGCTTACTAAACAATCTGCGGGGGTTATAGAGCGATTAAAACATATCCCGGCTGGGGAAAATGCTTGGTACGAGGGAATACCGATACATTTGAGACTTAATGTGGTAGGTGCTCGTATGAGTCAGATTTACAAAAGATTAGACCCTCAAAAACCATCCTACACGATAACAGGAAGTGGTGGTGGTGGAACACATGTTTACCACTGGTCAGAACATCGCGCTCTCACAAACCGAGAACGAGCACGATTGCAATCTTTCCCAGATAGCTTTGTATTTGAAGGATCAAAAGAAAGCGCAAGAAAACAAATTGGTATGGCTGTGCCACCTGTTGGAGCGCAAATTATTATTTCTGCCGTGCTAAAAACTTTCGCCAAAATTCCTTACGAGTCGGTTGAGTCAAAACTTACTAACGGAGAATACAGAGCACTAGAAATATCAAGTCTTTTTGATACGGTTAGAGTTGGAGTTAAAGTTGTTTTATAAGTTCTTCCCAATCCTTCTTTGTTTTTTTCAAGAGACCGGATTCTCTTACAAACCGAACACCGTCAAATTCTTGCCCCGGGATTTCTTTAACCTCTCTTAAATCAGAGTAATCGCACCAACCCACAACCTCACAAGGAATATTTACAAAATCCGGCATTAAGTCCTTATATTTTGAGTAGTGGGGCTTATTTTTTACCGCCTCATTAATTTCTTTCTTAGTAAGCCTTAATAGATGATCGTCTGGAATGTTAGGACGACAATAGATATAAATATCTGACCTTCGTTCTTTAATTCTAATTTCATTTTCTCCAAGCACTAAAAACGCGCTCTTTGGTTTGGATGATTTTATTCCAACACCAATTTTTGGCTTTCTCATTCTTCCATTATCTTCAATTCCGATTATATCTTGGAGTACAATTTCATCGCGAATATCAAAATCAAGTTCGGTATTTAAACCAAATTCTCTTTTAAGAAACTTCTTGACGGCAACTTCTCCTAACTGTCCCTTAACCCAGTTTGTGATTTTCTGCCCAAATTCTCGCTGTCGCCCAGTACCAAAGTCTGATTGAACATAGTTTCTAAAATGCTGTGCGAGAGCAAAATCCAAACATAAAGCATAGTCCTCTTTATCTAACTCAACAGTCCTCCATGCCAAGCCATCTTTCCATGTTCGCAGTATGATTTCGTCAAAATAAAATCTGCCTCGCCCACTATTTCTTTCAAGACATGGAAACTCTGCCGCGTTCTTGAAGTAGTTATCGAAAGTCTTTTTATCAAGACCTAGAAATTCAACGGCTTCTTTTTTGGAAAGTGGTTTTTGCATAATAAACTTTTGCGGGCGGCGAGAATCGAACTCGCGTCTCAACCTTGGAAGGGTCGCGTATTACCATTATACAACGCCCGCGACAACAAAATCGTACCAGAATTTCTGCTAGAATGAAACCTCAATGACTGTATTCGGAAAACTGCTTTTTCTTTTGTTGATCGCACTCGTGGGAGGTGCGACGACGCTCGTTGTCAAAAACTTTCAACCACCAAGCGCGCTACCTGCACCTGTATATTCTGATGTTCTTGAGAACATTAGAACAACAGAGACGGCAACCGCGACGACCCCCATCACGCCCACACCAATACAGGAAGAAGTACCAATCTCTGCCGATACTACTTTACCCCCTATTCCCACCACTCAACTTCCCACTTCTAAACTCCAAAATTTCCCAACCGTCCTGCCACCTGATTGGAATAAAATCAACGACAAAACGCGTGGCGCACTCGCAAACATTCTTTGTGTGTCCAAAAACGGCGACATCTTCAAGCCACTTTCCGGAAGCGGCGTGTTTATAGACCCGCGCGGCGTTATTCTGACGAACGCCCATGTGGCACAATACCTGCTCTTGACCGGAGGCGGAGAAACATCTAACTTGCTTGACTGCACAATCCGCATTGGCAATCCTGCGGCAAATCGCTACCGCGCCGAGATTCTTTTCATATCGCCGCGATGGATTGCGGACAATGCGAAAAATCTGTTAGAAGAAAGCCCAAAAGAACGCGGCGAGAACGACTACGCGCTTCTTGTAATAACTGATACCACTAATCCAAGTGCGCAGTTACCATCATCATTTCCGTTTATTCCACTCCGCGAGAAACTGCTAGAAGTTGCTACCAAAGATGCATTCCTTGTTGCTGGCTACCCAGCAGGATTTTTGGGCGGCATTGTTGTTCAGAACAACTTGTACAGCGCGTCGGCTTTTGCAACTATACAATCGCGCTACACACTCGGCGAAGACACGCTAGATATGGTCGGGCTCGGCGGCAACCCCCTTGCGCAAAAGGGAGCAAGCGGCGGCGCGCTGGTAGACAGCGCTGGCGAACTCGCGGGACTCATTACGACCGCGATTGTGGAAGGTAATACCGACGCGCGCGATGTGCGCGCGTTAACGACCGACTATATCGCCCGTGCGTTCAAAGAAGAAGCTGGCTTTCCGCTCTACGAACTTAAAAATGCAAATCTCACTTCCCTGTCGCAACAATTTAATACGCAAATCACTCCCGCGCTCCGCAAAAAACTGACGGATGTGTTGAACAAAACTGGAAATTAGCCAAGCAGTTGTTCCAAATTATCCACTTGTGCCGCGATATTGCGGCGCTCTGTGCCGCACCGGAGGCATTGGTGCGTTATTGAAAACTTTTCTCTCTTTTTTGCAAGCGAAATCGGCTTCATCATGCCGCTGCACGCTTCAGCGCGGTCGCCCGGGTTCACATCCACATGTTTGCTCCACAGGCACGCGGGACAATGATTCGTGTAGCCGCTGCCGCGCACCTGCGCGCCGCACTGTTCGCACATAAAATCTTCTTTTGTTCTCACAAACATCACCATATTTACAAAATATCTTTTATTTCCTCAAGCAACCCATCTTTCTCCCTCCGGCTCGTATGCGTTTTGCCGAAACGAACGCAGATTTGGTTTACTACGCGCCAATGGGATTGCGGAAAGAGTTTTTCCAAATCCTTTTCAATTTTTGAAGGGTCTTTATGCGCAGTCCAGCCGAGTTTTTGTGAAATAAATGACACATGGGTGTCTACGCCGATTGCAGACGCGCCGTACTCGGCGCGAAACACATTCGCGGTCTTGCGCCCCACCCCAGGAATAGTAACGAGTTCGTCAAGAGTGTGCGGGACTGTGTCGCCAAATTGTTCGACAAGCTTACGGCAAGCTGAAATGATATTTTTTGTCTTATTCCGATAAAAATTCACAGGACGAATGATTTCCGCCACCTCGTTTTCTTTCGCACCCGCAAGCGCGCCAACCGTTTTGTATTTCGCAAACAGCTTTTTGCATACTTCAATAGTCGTCTCATCGCGTGTTCGCGCTGACATAATAATCGCGATAAGTGTTTGCCATTCGCTCCCCCACCCTTCTGCCGCGAGCCGCATCGGCTTCCCCGTCCGCTTCCGCAATTCCTCTAGTTGTTTAAGCGCAATTTCCTGTTCCTGATCCATAAATCGGGGCGCCGGGAATCGAACCCGGACCGTACGCTCCCAAAGCGTATATACTACCACTATACTACGCCCCGTAGCGGGCATCATAACACAGAAAGTTTATCGGGCGGGCAGAATGAGGTCCCAAAGCATTTTCACACGCGCAACGCGGCATTCTAAATCTAAAAACACCGCGGCGACATCAAACTGCCATGAGAAACCTTGCGCACAGCGTTTGCTCGCCAAATATGATTCTGTAACTCGTGCGAGCCGTTTGAGTTTCTGTGGATGCACATTATCCTCTGGCCGGTATCCACTCAAAAATACGCCGCTCTCTTCCCTACTGCTGTCCCACGATAAGGTCTTCACCTCCACAAAATGCAATTTTTTATCTTTGACGGCGACAATGTCCAACTCCCCCCATTTTTTGGAATAATTGCGTTCTTTAATTTCAAACCCATTTTGAACCAGAAACTTCGCGGCAACCTCCTCCCCCACCTTTCCAACTCGCAAGTGCCCTTCTTTTCCTTTTTGCATATATTTTCTAAAGGACATAAAATGATGTCCTTTATGAAAAACCCTTATTTATCAACGATTTCAAAAAGACACTGACAAAAACAATCTGTCCGTTATACACATATCCACCGACTTATCCACAGTTTTGTCCCTTATAGTAGAAATTTGCGGGTACCGGGAATCGAACCCGAATCTCGTCCTTGGCAAGGACGCGTTCTGCCACTAAACCATACCCGCCTGTGTCCGCTAAAGCGGACTTCGGCGGGCAGGCCCGCTTATCCGCAAAGCAGAACTGTATAAATACTAACAAAAAATGAAAATAATACAAAAGCGTTTAATTTTGTTAGTATAGAAGCATTACTTATAAACAATGCGCCCGTGGTGAAACGGATATCATAAATGCCTTCGAAGCATTTGTTCCAAGTTCGAATCTTGGCGGGCGCGTATCAAAATGACTAAAAACAAAGATATGTTTGAGATTTCAAATGAGGTCGCAATGGTCGCAGAAACCCTTGAAGACGCTGGGTTTGAAGCACATTTGGTTGGCGGATGCGTCCGCGATCTCCTCATAGGAAGGAAGCCAACCGATTGGGACATTACCACCAATGCAAAACCGGAAGAAATCCAAAAACTCTTCAAGGAAAGCTTTTATGAGAACGAGTACGGCACAGTCGGCGTGGTTACAGAATCCGAGGACCCGACGCTCAAAGTGGTTGAAGTAACACCTTACCGGCTTGAGGGGGCCTATTCAGACAAGAGGCGCCCTGATTCGGTTTCTTTTAGCAAAAACCTTGAAGACGACCTCAGGCGTCGTGATTTTACGATTAACGCAATTGCTCTAAAACTTGAGCAAGAAATCAAAGAAAAAAACACTATTACAAAACAAAATCATAAAGGACACAATGATTCACATAAAGGACATAATAAACTTTCTAACGGACATATGTCCGTTAGAAATGTCCTTTATAATTCTAAAGGACATTACAAAAGTTATAAAGGACACATCACTGACCCTTATAAAGGACAAGAAGACATCAAAAAAGGCCTTATAAAGACGGTCGGGAACCCATTCGAGCGCTTTTCAGAGGATGGTTTACGCCTACTTCGGGCTGTTCGCATAGCCGCAGAGCTTGGTTTTATGATTGAAAATGAAACAGCCGATGCAATTTTCAAAAACAATGGATTGCTTAAGGAAATAGCGCCGGAAAGGATTCGTGATGAGTTTACGAAGATTATAATGTCTAATAGCCCTATGGAAGGCACTATGCTCTGTAGTAAACTAGGGCTTTTACAGCACTTTATACCGGAACTTGAGAAGTCGTTTCATGTGAAACAGAACAAAGCGCACTCTTTTGACGTGGGCGAACACTTATTGAGAACCGTCGCCCACGGAGCAAAAAAGGGGTTTCCATTGGAAGTACGGCTCGCTTCCATATTCCACGATATTTCAAAACCAGAAACGCGCAGATGGTCGGAGGAAAAGAAGGATTGGACATTTTACGGCCATGATGTAACTGGGGCGCGGGTTGTAGCCAAGATACTGGAACGATTAAAGTTTCCCGTGAAACTGATTGAGAAAGTAACCAAATTGGTGCGATGGCATATGTTTTTCTCCGATACTGAAGTTATAACCCACTCTGCGGTGCGCCGACTCCTTATGAATGTGGGGAAAGAAAACATATGGGACCTTATGAATGTACGCGCCTGCGACAGGATAGGGACAGGTAGACCTAAAGAAAGTCCGTACCGGCTTCGTAAGTACCACTCCATGATTGAAGAGGTGATGCATGACCCTATAACCGTCGGGATGTTGAAGATAAAGGGCGGGGAGGTAATGGAGATTGCAAAGATACGACCGAGCCAAAAAATCGGCTTTATTCTACACGCGCTCCTTGAGGAAGTGCTTGAAGACCCAACAAAAAACACGAAAGAGTACCTTACTAAAAAAACACTTGAACTATCAGCGTTTTCCGACAAAGAGCTTGAGAAACTTGGCCAACAGGGTAAGGAAAAACGACTTGAAACAGAGGAGGCGCAGATAAGTGAAATACGAGGAAAATACTGGGTAAAGTGAGGACAAACCGCACCCGATGTTTGAAGCCCATCAACATCGGGTGCGGTTTGTCAGTGTGTTACACATGAAACAAAAAAACCGCCTAGTCATTTTGAGCGGTCTTCGCAACCACTCCGCGACTAGGCGGTAAGGAGATAGGGAAACAAAAATCAGAGCGCCTAGAAAAATACTATTCCAAGAAATATGCGTGAGAATATATTTTCTGGGTGTAGAGAGGCCGGAGATGTTTCCCGTGTAACATCAGAGCGTGACGATTAACTAATAAAACAAAATGGTCATGCACTGATGAAAAAGCGTTGTTATCAAAGAACGAAATGCCTCTAAAGGACATTATAACGGACATGTCCGTTATCCGTAAAGGACATGTCCTTTATAAACTGTGGATAAACGCAATAAAAACACATAGAGACACACTTCTAAAGGACATTCAAGAGGTTCTAACGGACATTTATAAAGGACATGTCCTTTAGAAACAGGTATTGATGTCCTTTAGAAACAGGTATTGATGTCCTTTATGATTTGTGTCGTAGTGGTTAAGCGGCGCCAGATGTTTGCCGTCTATCAACATCTGGCGCCACTTCCAACGGTTGCAAAGTAAAAAGTTTTATGCTATGCTTTTTCTCATGATAACTAAACGCAAAAAGCAGAATGTCATTAAAGAAGTCGGGATGCATGAAAAAGATACCGGTTCTGCCGAAGTGCAGGTTGGGATTTTGTCGCGCCGAATTGACGAATTGACCAAACATTTGAAAACACACAAGAAGGATATCCACTCGCGAAGGGGGCTTCTCGGTATGGTAGCAGACCGCCAGACGCACTTGCGCTACCTTCAAAAAAAGCATCCGAAGCGTTATACTAGTGTTATTCGTAAATTGGAATTAAAAAAGTGAGCATCATAAAACATAAAAATCAGCGCGTGGGTGTCTTTATTGACACACAGAACCTCTACCACTGCGCGAAAAACCTGTACCACGCGAATGTGAATTTCGGACAGGTGGTGAAGGACGCGCTCGCGGGTCGTTTGCTTACGCGCGCGGTCGCGTATGTCATTACGACTGAAAGCGGAGAAGAAAAGAGCTTCTTTGAAGCGCTCGCTAAAGTCGGCATTGAGACGAAAACAAAGCCATTGCAGATATTCGGTAGCGGCGCGAAGAAAGCGGACTGGGATGTCGGGCTTGCGATAGATGCGGTTAAGCTCGCTCCGAAAGTGGATGCGGTTATTATCGCATCAGGCGACGGGGACTATGTGCCGCTTGTGGAATACCTCAAAATGCAAGGATGCCAAGTTGAAGTGGTTTCATTCGGCAAATCAACTTCGGGAAAATTGATTGAGGCGGCAGACGAATTTACGGATTTAGACGAAAACCCGCGCAAGTACTTGCTCGGCAATGCCCGAAGACGGTAATAACAAATGAAGTAATTTGCAAATGGTGCAGGTTTGCTACACTGTACCTATGCGAAAAAAGGAATACTTCATTGAAGTTGGTGGAAAGAGAATTATTGCGGAGTTTACGGACTTGGCGGAGAACGCAAATGGCTCAGTTTTGGTGCGCTCCGGCGATACCGCAGTGTTGGTGACCGCGGTAATGTCAAAAAATGAAGAAGGAATGGACTATTTGCCGCTCACCGTTGATTACGAGGAGCGGTTTTATGCGGCAGGAAAAATTCTCGGAAGCAGTTTCGTACGGCGGGAAGGGAAGCCAGCAGATGAAGCGATTCTCTCCGGACGCATTGTAGACCGCACCATACGGCCGCTCTTTGACCAGCGCATCAGAAATGAAATACAAGTCGTCGCGCTCATCCTTGCGCTCGGCGAAGATAACCCCGATATACTCGCTGTATTAGGCGCCTCGCTCGCGCTCGGCGCCTCCGACATTCCGTGGAACGGTCCTGTTTCCGCTGTAAGGATAGTAAAAGATGATGCGGCTCTAGACCTTATCGCGTGCGGAAAAGACAATGCCATAAATATGATAGAGGTGGGTGGGAAAGAAATTGAAGAAAAAACCGTGGTTGCCGCGCTTGAAGAAGCGCAAAAGGAGATTGTGAAATTACAAGCGTGGCAGGAGAAAATCATCAAGGAAATCGGGAAAGAAAAACGGAAGATTGAATTTCCAAAGCCGTCAAAAGAAATTGCGGAACTTTTTGAAAAAGAAGTTGCGCAAAAAATACACAAAGCCGTATTCTCGGGACATCCGGGGCATAAAACTATAGATGAGCTTAAAGATGAATGGTTTGCGCTTGTGAAAAATAAATTATCGGAAACTCCTGGCGCAAAAGCGTTTGCGGATGCGCATTTTGAAGATGAAGTTAACAATTTGCTTCATAAGGGGGCTATTGAGAGTGGGGAACGAGCTGACGGGCGCGGGATGGATGAGCTTCGACCGCTTTTTGCACAAGCGGGTGGACTTTCGCAAACGCTCCACGGAACAGGCATTTTTTACCGCGGTGGTACGCATATTCTCTCAGTGCTTACTTTGGGCGGACCCAAAGATGCTCAAACTTTGGATACGGTTAAAACGCACGGCGCGAAAAAGCATTTTATGCACCACTACAATTTTCCGCCGTTCTCCACTGGCGAAACGGGAAAGCTCGGAGGGAAAAATCGCCGCATGATAGGCCACGGCGCGCTCGCGGAAAAGGCGCTCGCGCCGGTTATTCCATCGCAAGAAAAGTTTCCGTACACGATTCGTCTTGTGAGTGAAGCGCTTTCTTCAAACGGTTCAACTTCAATGGGGAGCGTGTGCGGCGCAACGCTCGCGCTTATGGATGGAGGAGTATCGATTTCGGCGCCGGTTGCCGGAATTGCGTCGGGGCTTATGCTTGGAAAAAATGGAAAATATAAAATACTGACTGATATTCAAGGTCCTGAAGATCACCACGGCGATATGGATTTAAAAGTCGCGGGAACGCGGAAGGGAATTACGGCAGTGCAGATGGATGTGAAAGTAGACGGCGTGCCGATTCACATACTCGCTGAAGCGCTTGAAAAAGCGAAAACGGCGCGGGAAAAAATTCTTGATGTGATTGAAAAAGAAATCGCCGCGCCGCGCGCGGAGATCTCGCCAGTTGCGCCGAAGATTTTGATTATACAAGTGAAAAAAGAGCAGATTGGACTCGTCATAGGCGGTGGAGGTAAAACTATAAATGAGATAAAAGAGAAAACGGGCGTCAATGCAATTGATATTGAAGATGATGGACGCGTCTTTATCACTGGAAAAAATGGGACTTCCGAAAAAGCCGCGGCGGTCATTAAACATCTCATACAAGAGTCAGAAAATAGGTGGGGGAGGAGATAATATATTCTGTGGTTGGAGTATAATGTAAGAATGGAAAACAATGAGGTGCCGCGGATACGGACATATGAGCGGGATGTGGAGGAGTTTATGAAAAAAGAGCAGGGGACTGCGGCGAAGTTTGCGTTGGCGGAGCAGTCCCGACGCATAGCAATGGTCGGGACCCCGACCTCCAACCGAAGTGTTGGAGCGTCGGGGGAGCGAGGTATGACTAAAAATCCTCCCCCCCGCCTGCCGATTGGCGGGCAGGCAACCCCCTCCTTTATAAAGGAGGGGGAAAGGGGGCGGATTTCTTCTATCTCCATTCCTTCTCCTGAAATCGTAAGACAAATCGCTGGCGCAAGGTCGCTGGTTGTGTGGAGCATATTGTTTTTATTCTTTGCAGGCGCGGTTGGAATCGGATATTGGTATATTTCAAATTGGGAACAACAAGAAACGGTGCCTGCGCGCGTGGGAACTGCAAAAATAATTCTCTCTGATAAAGAAAAAGCGCTGGATGCGACACGACTGACGCGCGATACATTTATAAGCGCTTTTGCGCGCGAGCGCGATGCCGCGCTCGCGCTCTCGTCGTTTACAATTTTTACGCCAACAAAAACAGAACCAGATACGGGAAGGGGAACAACGGCACGCGCCCTGACTACGAGTAAGTTTCTTTCGCTCCTGGACACAAGCGCGCCCGGAGAACTGGTGCGCGCGCTTGGAGCGGACTTCGCGCTCGGCATCCGCGGGCTTCCGACCAACAGCGCGTTCCTCATTTTCAAAACAAACTATTTCCAGACCGCACTCGCGGGAATGCTCAAATGGGAAAAGACAATGCTAAATGATGTCGGACCATTGTTTGGAACTGCAATAGGCGGGACTATTTTTACTGACCGAACAATTAAAAACCGCGATGTGCGCGAATTGCTTGATGGAAGTGGAAAACCCTTACTCCTCTACGGTTTTGCGGACAAACAAACTATTATAATTGCCGACGACGAGGATACCTTTGAGAAAACAATGGAGCGGTTGGTACGGACACCGTAACCACCGTGCATTTTTTTTACGCTTTGTTATAATCGCCTTATATGGACAAAAAAATCACAAAACATTTTGAGGAAAAATTAACCGCTGAACTCGCCGAACTTAAAACCGAGCTTGAAAGCGTGGGGCGTAAAAACCCAGACAACCCGAGCGACTGGCAGGCAATGCCGGAAAAAATGGACACGCTTACCGCAGACGAGACCGAAATTGCGGATAGTTTGGAAGCATTTGAGGGCAACACCGCGATTTTGAAACAACTTGAAATCCGCTACAACGAAGTCAAGGCCGCGCTCGCGCGCGTGGGTGCCGGCACCTACGGGCGATGTGAAAAAGGCGGGGAAGTAATTGAGACCGAGCGGCTGGAAGCAAACCCTGCGGCAACAACCTGTAAAGCGCATATGCGCTAACTACTATGTCTTTTGCCAAAGTTTGGAGCGCCGAGACGCACCTTCTTGCTCCCCATCTAATTTCAGTTGAAGCGGACATTGCGGGCGGGCTCCATTCTTTTTCTGTGGTCGGGCTTCCCGACAAAGCGGTAGAGGAATCGCGCGACCGCGTGTCCGCGGCAATCAAAAACAGCGGATTCAAATCCCCGAAGCAAAAAAATCAAAAGGTGACAATTTCTCTCGCGCCGGCTGACCTCAAAAAAGAAGGGCCGGCGTTTGATTTGCCGGTCGCGCTCGCCTACCTCTCGGCAGCCGGCGCCATTCGTTTCGCGTCAGATAAAAAACTTTTCCTCGGCGAGCTCTCGCTTGACGGCGCGCTTCGCGCGGTTGCGGGAGTGCTCCCGCTTGTTGAAGAAGCGCGCAAACGCGGTTTTGAAGAAGTGTTTGTGCCGCAAGACAACGCGCGCGAAGCCGCGCTCATTCGTGGAATCAAAGTGTACGCGGCGCCAACCCTCATCGCAGTTATCGCGCACCTTATCCCAAAAGACATTCCAGGAGACGGCGACGAAACGCCTTATGTGAAAAAACGCGTGTTGAAACAAGTACCCGAGACCCCGATTCCAGACGAGCCGCCCGAAGCACAGATTGATTTGTCAGATATAAAAGGGCAGGAGACCGCGAAGCGTGGGCTTGAAATCGCGGCGGCAGGGGGACATAACATTTTGCTATGGGGCCCGCCCGGCACTGGCAAGACAATGCTTGCGAAAGCGTTCGCCGGAATCCTGCCTCCGCTTTCATTTCAAGAAATGCTTGAAGTAACCGGCATACATTCTGTGGCGGGAAAATTGCGCGACACGATTGTCTCGCATCCGCCAGTGCGCGCGCCGCATCACACCGCCTCGTATGTTTCTATAACCGGGGGCGGCGCGATTCCAAAACCAGGAGAAGCGACTCTCGCGCACCGCGGTGTTTTGTTTCTGGACGAATTTCCGGAGTTTGACCGCCGCGTCATAGATACTTTGCGCGAGCCGCTTGAAGAACGAATGATTTCCGTGTCCCGGGCACGGGGCTCAGCACACTTTCCCGCGCATTTTATCTTGATTGCGGCGATGAACCCGTGTCCGTGCGGCAATAAAGGCGTGAAAGGGAAGTCGTGCATATGCGGCGCAAACGCCGCAGAACGCTACCGCCGAAAAATATCAGGACCTGTGATTGACCGCATTGACCTCGCCATTGAAGTGTCTGCTGTTGAACACGGAAAACTTTCCGAGGAAGCGCGCGATGGTTCGGCGTCAAAAGAAGTGCGGGAAAAAGTAATAGCGGCGCGCGCACGGCAAGCGGAACGGTTTGCAAAAGCGAAATTGCCAACAAAAACCAACGCTGACACGCCCGCCAAGCATATTGCAAAACTCATTCCGCTTGATGAAAAAACAAAAGGAATGTTAAACAGCAACGCGCGGCGGTTGGACCTCTCGGCGCGCTCATATCACCGCATTATGAAGCTCGCGCGCACAATAGCCGACCTCGCGGAGCGCGAGCGCGTTACCGAAGACGACATTCTTGAAGCGCTTTCGTATCGTCCGAAGCAAGTTATAAATCAATAGAGGGAAAGTAGTTTATAGATACGATCGTATGTATAAACTACTCTGTTATATTTACTCCTACAGAATCCTCAGCCAGTTCGCCGTCTGCATTGATGCAGGCGATTTTGATGGTGGCGGAGCGCGAGATGCGTCCTGCTGAAGTTCCAGAGAGTTTGAGGTCTTTTTTTGACCACACGCCGCGACAACGGGTCGCGCCGTCTGAAATCCAAGAGAGTACGATGCGAGCTTTCTTTTCCACTTCAATCGGGCCATCTTGTCCATTTACTTTGAGGTCAACCGAGACGGTATCAAAGATGGATTCATCTGCGAGGTCGGTGAGGGTTGGTGTTGAAGGGCGGTTATTTGGAGTTGTAATTATAAACCCATCAGATTGCAGGGCTGCGCGAGCGTCTTTTTCAATCTCGTCAAAGGTACATGGGATTTTGCTTTCTGCAATGTACCCACGCACCGCATCCGCGGTCTTTCCGTAAGTCGTCCCAGGAATCTGAAGAATGCCATTCTCCAGCGCCTCCATCAAAACATCGCACTTATCTATCGTCCCTCCGAGCAAGGCAGGGATTACATCTAATATGTCTGGTTGGCTGTTAATGATAGAAGATGCCCCTACAGCCGCGAGCGAGAACGGTAAGGAATAGGTATACGCCGTGGATGACTTGTAAAGTGTGAAATTAGGAACGAGTTGGAGAGCGAAATACTGAAAAAGAAAAGCTCCCGGCTTCCGCTTAGAAACAACGGCAAGACTTTTGTCTATGACCTCTTTGACGGCAGGTGCATCTGGTATGCCCCAATGATTCTCCGATACATAAGTTATTTTTTTCGCTGCTTCCATTTCTCTAAAAAATTGATTTACAGTGGGACCGTAGAACGGATGCGTACTGTTTTGCTTGATATGGTATTCCCCTTCCGGTTGAGATTGAACATAGGAAATCCCGAGGGTTTTCTCGTCAATTCTTGCGAGATTATTAACGAGACGGGCTTGTGGGCCCTGCGAGGAGGTATCCGGAGGTAACATGTCAAATATCCCAGCACTAGGAGGATAGAGCACTGGACCAATGGAACGAATGAACGGCAGTTTCCCTGCAAATCCAAGAAAATCAGACGCCCCGCCAGGTAGAAACCCTAGAGAGATAAAGGCCGTCTGAGCGAAAGAATCATCTCCAGAGGAAATCGCCTGCTCGGCTGTGCGAAGTAGAACGGTATTGCCAAATGAATACGCCATCATAACCGACGGCTGATTGTCCAAACCGGCATCTTTGAGTTTCGCGAGAAGCGTCGTTATCATTTCATCCGCTGACGCCGTATTGTCATACACATACCCAACAACATTGGCATTCTGCCTTCCGAGGAACTGACTCCACGCGACTGGTTCCCCAGTCGGAGGAATGAATATAAGCATGGGTTTATCTGGGAAAAGGAGAGAGGAAGATAGGAAGTAGGAAAATCCCGTAAACTCTTGTGTACTTTGAATTAACTCTGCAAGTGCGGGATTGTTATATGCCTTAAGCGCGCGTAAGTGCGCAAAAAACTTTGACAGACCTTGACCATCTTTCAAATGGACAGGTAAGTCCGTTTCGAGATTCTTTTCCATTTTACGCAAAAGATACAAAGGACCATCAATATTATGGTCTCCATCAAGCACTTCGCCGCCCTTTCGGCCGGCACGCGCCGCATTATGTTTTTTCTGGAAGACCTCGCGCGCACTCGCGACGCTCTCTTGCAGTTTCCTCAGTTTATTACCATACAGTCCAAGCTCCGGTAGAGATGAACTGTCTGGCGCTACACGGATAATCGTGCCGTTTGACGGAACTGTTATCTGCGCCACCGCCAAAAAAGGAGAAATAAGAAACAAGAAAAAAATAATCCGCTTCATTGCGGATTATTGTACCACAATCAGAAAACTAGAAGGGGTTTCGGGCCCCACGCACCTCAAAGTGGAGGTGCGCGCCGGTGGAGTTTCCGGTAGAGCCGATGTGCCCGATAAGCTCGCCGCGAGGAACTTGTCTGCCGACATAGGTAATTACTTGAGAAAGGTGCGAATAGAGCGTTTGCGTGCCGTTTGCGTGCGCGATGACGATGTACTTGCCGTACCCGCCATTCCAGCCGTCATAGCGCGCGATAATTACTTCGCCCTCTGCAGAAGCAAACACTGGCGCGCCGTAGTAACTAGCAAGGTCTACGCCATTGTAACCGTGAAGCCCTTGGGTTTTCCTACCGCCCAAAATCGGACGCAGATAATACCCTTCATACGCTGGTCCTCCTGCGCCGCGCAGACGAACAGATTGGAAAGATGACGGAACCGCCATCTCGCCGTCTGGAATAATTACGGTATCACCAATCGCAAGTTTCTCGCTTACGGAAAGATTATTGAAAAGAGCAACTTCGCGTGCATCCGCACTATACTTTTTTGCAATACTCGTAATAGTATCGCCTGCTTTCACAGCGTGCCGTACGCCGGAAATCGGCAAAATGACGAGAGAATCGCCAGGGCGGATTATGCCGTTTCTGATATTGTTCGCCCACACAATCGTATTTACGGACACGCCGAACATTCGCGAGATTTGCGAGAGCGTGTCGCCGCTCCGCACCGTATAGACGCTAATTGAGCCGTGCGTATTGCTCTCGGAAATGTCGGCAAGCGTACCCTCGGGGCCGGATTCGGGAAGAAGCGCCATACCGCCCACGACGGCAATATCTCCGCCTCCTTTCGCTGGATTCGGGTCGGAATTAATGGCGGAACGCAAGAGTTGCATGGTCTGCGAATTGCCCACCTGTACGGGCAGGCCTCCGCCCATTTCCTGCGGAGCCGATGCGTCCGCTTTTGGGGAAACCAATTCTTCCAAAAAAGAAAAAACACCTGCTTGCGCAACAAGAGGCGACCAACTACCAACTGCCAACAGGGCAACAAAAAGAACCTTCGGACAAAGGTTAAAACGCGAAACAATTAAAGAACGGTAGTGTAATATAAGCCAAAGTTTAGTTGCTAATCGCGCGGTGTGTCTGAAAAATGGCTCGGAGTAACAGTTTTTCGGTAACTCACTATTAACCAACCTTTCCATACTACTCCAAGCCACTCCTTCGGTCAACTGTAGGAAAATGAGTTGTCCACAGGAGATTGTGCTATAATATAGGTATGGAAAAGATACCATTTCGGCAGTCGCTCTTTTGGGATGTGGACCCAAAGACGATTGACCCAGAAAAACACTCGCGTTATATCATTGAGCGGATTTTGGATTTCGGCGACGACAACGAGGTACGGTGGATGTGGAACCACTATGACCATGCGACCATACGAGATGTGCTGGAGCGTTCGCGGGTGCTTTTTCCCGCCACGCGTTCATTTTGGGGTTTAATGCTATCAACATGAACGAATGGACGCCAAAACTTGAAACGCTTCCACAGTCAACGCAAAAAGCCATTGAGTATGCGCGTAAAGAGTCCTGGCTTGCAGAAGAAAATTGGTATCTTGCGGGAGGCACCGCACTTGCGCTTCAAGTGGGGCACCGTCAGTCAGTTGACCTTGATTTCTTTACGCAAGAGAAGACCTTCGCTCCAGCCGAGATAACACGGCATTTTCCCGACAGCAGTATTTGGCAAGGTAAAATCGTAAAAGAAGGAACTGTGTACGGAATGCTCTGCAGGGCAAAAATTAGTTTTATTGCTTATCCGTTTTTTGTACCCATTGTACCAAAATTAAAATATGGAGCAGTTGCCGTTCTTGATAAAGACGACATCGCTGTAATGAAGGTTGTCGCAATGAGTCAGCGTGGACGCAAGCGCGATTTCGTGGATTTATATTGGTATGCAAAGCATTGTGCGCCGCTTTTATCTGTAGTAGAAAAATTGCCGCGGCAGTATCCCGACATTGCGCACAACTTTCATCATATTATAAAAAGTATGACTTATTTTGACGATGCGGAAAATGATCCTATGCCCACACTCTTTTTTGACGCAACATGGGAGGACATCAAAGTATACTTCCGCACTGAAGTAGCCCGTATTGCAAAAAAAATGCTCGGGCTAGAGTAAAAAGTTATCAACACCGTATCCTTGTTTTACCCCCCCCCCGTGATATAATCCGAGGGTAATTATGAACTTAATAGTATTTTAGATAAATATGAAAAAACTCTTATGGGTTGGTGCGGTTGGTGTGGCGGTGTTTGCGTTTGTTGCGGTTGCAAAAGCGCAAGATGTCGGGTTTGAGAATATATTCGGTTCGTCCGTATCGGTTGACCTTAAGGTGAACGGTTCTGATGGACCAGTGAAGGTGGATAGGGGAGAACGAATTGTGGTGAGCTGGATTTCTGAAGGCGCAACGCGATGCCGAGGAAATTGGTCAAAGAACGATATTAAGTTGTCGGGCACTGTTGCAGGAAAGATTAGCAAGTCCGTTTTGGTTAAAGTCGCATGTATTAACGGCGAGGGCGACCGCGATGATGATTCCGTGGTGGTGAATGTGTCGGGACAGACGGCGGTTACAACACCGATTCCAGTGGAGCAAAAGGAGCAAAAGCTGGCTGTTTTTGTTGCATCTCCAGAATTTGGTGCCTCAGTGTATGAAGGAGATACGATTTCCGTTTTGTGGAGAACAAATGGAACAAGCGGCGGCGATATAACTTTACCAACTTCTATTTCACTGCGAAGCATTGCCGACGGAAAATCTATAGAATTATGGCGAGGTGGCAACAGCGGAGCACAGAAAGTAACAATTCCACCGCAAGTACTTGCTCCAGGACAAACAGGCGGAAAATATGAAATTGATGTTACGATTAGTGCAAATGGAAGAAGTTTTGTCGGTACGAGCAGTGTCTTTTCTGTAATTGACCCGACACAAAAACCAGTCCCCACCACCTCCGCGCAGCCGACACTTGTTTCCATCAGCCCAGAAACAGGTTCATCGGGAACAAGAGTAATACTCGTTGGTTCAGGTTTCGTTCCAACTGCAGTAGTTAATCTGTGCGGTGCGGAATACCAGCCGGTCTCTGTGTCTTCCGACGGAAAAGCTATAGTTTTCGTTGTTCCAGATGACCTAAAAACGAAAGCATCTCTGTGCACGATCTATGTGAGCAACAAAAACGGGACTTACACAAACCAAGATAAACTCTTTAGAGTAACCACCGCCCCCACCACCTCCGCGCAGCCGATGCCAAAATATTTAGTAGTACCACTTCTTACTAATGAGCTTAGGGTGGGATTAAACACATTGTATCGTTTCAAGGTTACTGCTCCGACAAGTGATGAAATTGTTTTACCTCTTTCAGACCTGTACTTCTCCATCAGTAAGAGTAATTTTAGTGTTTACGATATCGTGCTGCGCGTATATACCGATAGTTCATATTCTCAGTTGTTCACAAACGGTATCGGAACAGATGGAACATTCGGCACCACAGGTGATTTTGAATCTACTGTAACAAACTTTCGCAGTCGTCTTGATTCAGTTCGTGGAAATACTATTGCTATCCCTGCAGGAGCAACGCGTTATTTTGAGCTCACAGGGACGGTGCGGGTAATTCCAAGCGGAGTGACCTCATCTGTCAGTACTGTATTGTGGCCAAAAGCGGACCAATCACTGTCACTGCTAACTTATTCTCTTGTCGCCACCCCCACCACCTCCGCCCAGCCGAGTATTACGGTAACCTCTCCAAACGGCGGTCAAAGTTACAAAGCTGGAGATAAAATCAATGTGAGCTGGACGACGAAGAATATTTCCGGAGATGATACTGTGTACATTGAACTGTTTCTTGGTAATCCAAGCGTCGGCGCAACAAGGGTGCATTCATTCCCAACAACCGTCAATAATGGCATTGAAACAGTAACGCTACCTTCTACGCTTGCAGACCGAGACGATTATTATGTTCATGTC
>VMFZ01000020.1 GCA_007376285.1 Parcubacteria group bacterium Gr01-1014_17 | reverse complement strand
TCAGGGCATTTGTATATGCCGGTAAGCGTATTGGTGATGCTGAATTTATAGTTTCCCCACGGAAGGTGAGAGATACCAAAATCTATATCGCTCTTTCCTAGGTATGCGCTTTCATACTGTGAACTCCACGAACCGCTATTTGCTATTGGTTTTGAGAAATGGAGGTTAGTAATGTTTGCGGGTAAGTTTTCACCGCAGATTGTGCCGCCTGAAGGACCCGGCATGGCGTTGTATGTACCCCGTTGCAGGTCGCGAATGTAGCTCACCGTGTTGCAGGAAATATCCTCAATATAGCGCGCAATTCCAAACCAATCAAAATCAAAAACGCGGTTGGGAGATGCTCTGTCATTGACCGTGACAACACCAGCCGTTCCTTCCACATTAAGATTTTGAAAATAAGAAGCGGGGCAGTTAGTGACACTGCCACTGACATCAATTCGCCAATTTCTTTCACTCAATCCGCTGATAATATTGTTGAAAGAGACCGTGCAACCGGAAGGTATCGGCTGCACATACACATTTGCGCTGGAAGAGGGTGTACCCGCCGCTCCAGACACAGGTACGCAGTTCAGTGTAAACGCGACATTGTCTTTCAGATTGCCGCTCCAGTAGGCGGTTCCGCTGTTTGAGGTCGGGAGGCCTGTCTTCGGGTAACCGGACAACGCGGGAGACGAACTGATACTGCACCCGGTCGTGTTAGTTGATGCCCAAGTAAAGTATGTGCCGCCGTTGTAATTGAGCGTGAAGCCGTCAGTTGGATTAGAAAAACTTGCGGACGCAGTGATGAACCAGCTCCAGAAAGAGAACCGGAGCCATTCCCCACGCTGGTAACCAACATATAAGTCGGTATGGCGGCAAAACTCGCCGTTACACTTTTGTTGCTATTCATCGTGAGCGAGCAGGAGCCGGTGCCGGAGCAATCGCCGCTCCAGCCGCTGAAAATGTAGCCGGACGATGGAGATGCAGAGAGCGTGACGGAAGTGCCTGACTGATATGAAGACGCGCATGAACTGCCATTACAAAAAACAGAACCGGAGCCGCTCGTTGAAATTGAAAGCGAGTAAGTTGCGGGAGGAGGCGGATTCACGACCTGTACAGTTCCGGCAGACGCGCATGGTCCATCGCCGTTATTGGCACATAACCCAAGAGAATAGGTTCCGAGCGCCGTGCCTGCATCCCATTCATAACGGAAAGAGCCATTGCCAGAACCGGGCGAAAACCAATTGTTGTTGTTTAGGGTCCATTGGTTGGTTCCCGCATAGCCGCTTCCGCTTACGCTGCCAGTCAACACAAGATGCGTTCCAGGGTAAATGTCGCCCGTCGGAGAAAGTGATGCGGAAACAGACACGGGCGGCGATTGCACCGTAAAGCCGGTGTTGCTCCAGGTAACATCCCAGCCCTTCCAGGTATTTACCTGAAACTCCATTATGGTGCCTGCCGCCGCTCCAGTACTTCCGCACGACACGGTAATGCTTCCGCTGGCGGGAACGGTGTTGTCCTGACTGCACCACGAGTTCCAACCGCCGCCGTTCACTTTGTAAAACCAGTCGTTGTGAACGGTAATTGCGGACGCGCCGGAGTTCGACACACTTTCATTCACTGAATACGAAGCGCCGGGATATACGGAGCCCGAAGGCGAGATGAAAGCGGCAAACGCGGTGGGCGCGAAAATAACATACACAACAACTGGTATTGCCCATACGAGACCGCGCATTATTTTTTTTTGCAAAGTCGTCTGCATAATTATTGCTCCAAAGCGCGAGTAATTTCTCTCAACTCCTCACTGCTAAATTGAAGCACTGATTGGTCTGCAACAACCAAATCACCAAGTGCAAGTTTTGCGGTAGTAGAAACGCTGATAGATAACACGGTTTTTTCCTGACTGCTCAATGGTTCGCTAGATACGATGCGCGCGAGAATTTTCTTTTTAAAATCCGCAATTTTCTGTTTATGTTCCAGAGAAAGCGCCGTCAATCCTCCATGAGACAACCCTTGCAGATATAACGGACGGATAAGCGCTGTAGGTGACTCGTCTTGCAGGTATACCGGCGGCGTAAATGCAACATCGGACTTTGGCGAGCCACGCCTTACGGAAACAACAAAAAACGCAACGAGAGCGGCGAGCACCGCAAGTCCAAAAAGAATCGTTTTTCTGCTCGTTGTCGGTTTCATACTAAAATTAAAAACTATCGCTGTTTCAACGCCTCAAAAATAGCGGTCGTTTCCGCATCAGTGAACTTATAGAGATGCGCTTCCATCAGCATCGTCTTGCCGAGCGCTTCGCGCTCCACATCCGTAAGTGGTGTGCCCAACGACACGCGGTCCAGAATTTCTTTCTTGTGCTTATCAATCGCGCTTTCAAGCGACGCGGAAAGTGGTGCTTCCCCCACCAGCTGTTCGCGAGTTATTTCCGGCGCATTTTCCACGCCGCGCTTGAACGCTCCGCTGTTATACAAATACCACCCGCCGCCTACTATTATAATCAACATAACAAGCGCGCCGAGTGTCTTCGCGCCCGCGCCTTTCTGCTCCACCCCGCTATTCTGCCCTACTGTCTGATTTTGATTTGGTTCCATATATTTTTATTATTAAAACTAATAAACTTGATAATCCCGACGCTTTGGTCGGGACCCCGACCGCTTCGCGTCGGGGCTATCCCCCAATTGCCTTCAAAATAAGCGCGCGTTCGCGGTCGTTAAATTGGTACTCGCGAAACTGCTCGCCGGAAAGGTACTCAAAAAGCCGCTTTTTCTCGCTGTCGGAGACGCGCGCGCCTCGGCTCGCGAGCTCTAGAATCTCGGAGCGCCTCCCGCTTTGTATGGAAACATCCGTACTGTCAAACCCTTGTCCTCCGAAGTTTCCACGAAGGAGGAACGCGCCAAACGCAAGCGCAACGAGCACAAACGCGCCTGTAGCCATTGTTTTTGTTGTACCGCGCTCCATACTGTATTCTATATTATATACTACTACACGCCCACTGAGCAGGCGGCGCAAGCGAGTGTTGATAACTGCTTGTGTTTTATACAAAAGCAAGTATAGTACGGTAGAAGTTCGCCCTATGAAGGCGGGCTCTTTTTTTAGAAAAATTAAGAAAACCATCTATGCTTTTTGATTTAAAGACAATAAATGCAGTCCTTACCGAGCTTGAGGAGACGCGCGGAGTACCGCGCGAAAAAGTTATTGAAGCGATTGAGTCCGCGCTTGCGACTGCGTACCGCAAAGAGTACGGCAAGAAAGGGCAGATTGTTCGCGCGAAGTTTAGCCACACGAGCGGTGCCGTGGAATTTTTCCAAGTGAAAGAAGTCGTGGACGACACAAAAGTTATTGTGCGTACAGAAACAGAAGGCAAAGATGAGATGGAGCGTGATGCCGCGGACGAGCGTATTTTCTACAATGCGGAGCATCATATTTTTATTGACGACGCGCGGAAAATTAAAAAAGGCGCTCAGTTGGAAGATGAAATTATTTTCCCGTTGGAAACCAAGAGCGACTTCGGCAGAATCGCAGCGCAGACAGCAAAACAAGTCGTGATACAAAAAATTCGCGAAGCCGAGAAAACATCCGTGCTCAGCGAGTATGGCACGCGCGCGGGCGAAATTGTTTCAGGCACGGTCCAGCGCATTGACCGCGGCGCCATTTTCGTAGATATGGGACGCGCGACCGGCATCCTCCCCTACGAAGAGCAGATTCCTGGCGAGCGCTACCGGCAGGGCGAGCGCGTGCGCGCGTATCTTTTGCGCGTTGAAGACACGCCGCGCGGAGTGCATTTGCGGCTCTCGCGCGCCACGCCCAAGTTTGTGGAAGCGCTCTTTAAGCAAGAAACGCCGGAAGTTGCGTCGGGTGCGGTGGAAATTAAAGCGGTGGCGCGCGAGCCGGGCTCGCGCGCAAAAATCGCGGTCGCCTCAAATGACCCGCACATAGACCCGGTTGGGTCGCTTGTCGGCGGCCGCGGCGTTCGCGTTTCCACAGTAATGAGCGAACTCGGCGGAGAAAAAATAGACATTATCCAATGGTCTGCTGACCTCAAAGAATTCGTATCTGAAGCGCTCTCTCCCGCCAAAGTCCTTTCCGTTGAAATTATTGACGAGCCGGCGCGGCATGTAAAAGCAATTGTTGCGGACGACCAGCAGTCGCTCGCGATAGGCCGCGGCGGGCAGAATGTGCGCCTCGCCGCAAAACTCACGAACGCAAAAATTGATATTGCGTCGCTCAACAAACCTGCCGAAGAGAAAAAATTATAAGAATTTTTTAGTTAAAAATATATGAACCCAATCATTTTATTCGCTCTCGGCTCGTCGGTTGTCGCTATTGTTTACGCCGTGTTTTTGACCACGCGCATTTTGAAAGCAAGCCCGGGGAACGCGGAGATGCAAGCGATTTCAAATGCGATTAGAGAAGGCGCAAACGCCTACTTGAACCGACAGTACAAAACCATCGCGCTCATCGCCGCAATCCTTTTTATCGTGATTGGCTTCGCGATTAACTGGACCAATGCCGCAGGGTTTCTAGTCGGCGCATTTCTCTCGGGACTTGCTGGTTATGTCGGAATGTTCGTGTCCGTGCGCGCAAACGCGCGCACGGCGGAAGCGGCTCGACATGGCCTCGCGCCTGCGCTCGCGCTCGCCGCAAAGGGCGGTTCGGTCACTGGACTTCTCGTTGCCGCACTCGCGCTCCTTGCGGTGGCGGGTTTTTACGCGGCGACGAGCGATATCAAAGCGCTCATTGGGCTTGGGTTTGGTGCATCGCTTATTTCGGTATTTGCGCGTCTCGGCGGCGGCATCTTTACGAAAGCCGCGGATGTGGGAGCCGACCTCGTGGGTAAAGTGGAAGCGGGCATTCCGGAAGACGACCCGCGCAACCCCGCCGTGATTGCCGACAATGTGGGCGACAATGTGGGCGATTGCGCCGGTATGGCGGCAGACCTTTTTGAGACATACGCGGTTACTTCGGTTGCGGCAATCCTTTTGGGTTCGCTTGCGCTCCCAGGAAATGAAGCTGCGGTGCTCTACCCTCTCGCGCTTGGCGGCGCGGCACTCATTGCGTCTATTATCGGTTCATGGTTTATGAAACTGGGAAGTGGGCGCAGTATTATGGGTGCACTGTACAAAGGGCTTATCGCATCCGGCATTCTTTCCGCAGTCGCGTTTTACCCAATCACTCTTTACCTTATGGGAACAAACGGCGTTTATTCAACTCTTAACCTTTTCTTCTCCGCGCTCATTGGCCTTGTGGTTACCGCCGCGCTCGTCGTGATTACCGAATACTACACAGGCACCGCGCATAATCCCGTGCAATCAATCGCACGCGCATCGCTCTCGGGACACGGTACGAATATTATTCAAGGGCTTGCGATTTCAATGAAGTCCACCGCGCTTCCGCTTCTCGCGATTGTCGCGGGGCTCCTCGGCGCATATTATTTTGCCGGGCTTTACGGTATTGCCGTTGCGGCAATGAGTATGCTCTCGCTCGCCGGAATTATTATCGCGATAGATGCGTACGGCCCGATTACCGATAACGCGGGTGGCGTTGCCGAAATGGCGAACCTTCCGGAAAGCGTCCGCGAGGTAACCGACGCGCTTGACGCCGTCGGCAACACGACCAAAGCCGTGACCAAGGGCTACGCCATCGGTTCAGCCGGGCTCGCCGCGCTTGTTTTGTTTGCATCCTACGCGCAAGACCTGCAAGCACTCGGCGCAAATGTCGTATTCGCACTCGGCGACCCGAAAGTTCTTGTTGGACTTTTCATTGGTGGACTCTTGCCTTACTACTTCGCCGCGCTCGCGATGGAAGCCGTGGGCAAAACCGCCGGCAAGGTGGTAGAGGAAGTGCGGCGGCAGTTCCGCGAGATTGCGAGAATTATGACTGGCGCAGGAAAGCCCGACTACGCGCGATGTGTTGATATTGTTACCAAAGCCGCCATTAAACAAATGGTGCTCCCAGCGCTCATTCCTGTCGTCGTGCCGATTCTGGTTGGTTTCACCCTTGGGCCAGCGGCGCTCGGCGGTCTCCTTGTCGGCTCAATTATTACCGGACTTTTTGTCGCCATTTCAATGACCTCGGGCGGCGGCGCATGGGATAATGCGAAAAAATATATTGAAAAAGGAAATTATGGCGGCAAGGGAAGCGACGCACACAAAGCGGCAATCACTGGCGACACCGTCGGCGACCCCTACAAAGACACCGCCGGCCCCGCAATCAATCCAATGATTAAAATCTTGAATATCGTGGCGCTCTTGCTTATTCCGTTCCTTATATAATATAATGGACGGAGTCAGATAAGATTTACTCATTAATATAATTACGCATATGTCATACGCACGAACTATGGTGCCGATTCAGGCAATCGCAATTGCGGGGCTTCTGCTTATAGGCGGAATCGCTTTTGCGCAAGACGCTTCATCTATGGATAAGAAAGCTGAAATAAAAGACACGCGCGAAAAAGCCCAGATGCTCAAAACAGAAGTGAAAGAAAAAAAGGCGGAGCTTAAGGA
>VMFZ01000019.1 GCA_007376285.1 Parcubacteria group bacterium Gr01-1014_17 | reverse complement strand
CTAGTAATCGCGGGTCAGCAAACCGCGGTGAATACGTTCTCAAGTCTTGTACTCACCGCCCGTCAGGTTAGGGGAGCCGGGAATGCCCGAAATGCCGCTTCGCGCGGTCCTAAGGCAAGCTCGGTGACAAAAACCAAGTCGTAACAAGGCACGGGTAGCGGAAGCTGCTCGTGGAATCATTCAAGGTGAAAACCGTTTTTCATATTTGATTTTTCAAAGATGAAGGACTGACAGGTCGATCGTGTTTCGTCACAAGCGGAGCATGGGTTTTTCCGAGACCTAAAACGGAATGGCACTCTGGAAAGACAGAACTCTGGGGGGCTAGATACTGGACACTGGATTGCTGGAAGGATTTTTCTTTCTAGTTTCCAGCTTCTAGTTTCTAGCTTTCCAGAGTAGAACGGAACAAAAAGGAGGACAAAAACAAAAAAGCACTCGCAGAACGAGTGCTTTTTTGTTATAGTCAAATTACGCGCGTGTAGCTCAGCTGGTAGTCGCCTCATCGGCGACCCGCCGAAGAGGCGGGAGCGCGTATGTGCGAGTATAGTTCAGTGGTAGAACGCTGTCCTGATAAGACAGAGGTCGTTGGTTCGATTCCAACTACTCGCATTTAGTAAACGGGCACGTGGCGGAACTGGAATACGCGTACGGCTCAGAACCGTATCCCGCAAGGGTTGAGAGTTCAAATCTCTCCGTGCCCATTGACTTTTATAGTGTGTTGTGCTACTCTGTAACACAGATAGGGTGGGCAGGCAAAACGCTTGTACCTTGACCCTGTTTTTTGAAAGGAAAAAAAGATGAAGACGATGGTGAAACCGGAGATGGTCAAGTTTGGTGTAGTTACCCAGTGTTGCAAAAACTGGGCGTTTGTGCGGACAGGCAATGGGGCCGAAGTGCGGCTTTTTTGGAGCCATCTGCGGCCTGTAGAAAGCGCATGCGGCGAACTTGTCTTTGCAACCGGAAAAAGTCCGAATGTGCGAAAGGGCGACAAGGTTGCCTTCGTACCGCAAAAGGAAGGATTGTGGCTCTGGGTGCTCCACGCGGACTACGACACTGCGGTGAATTTCCTAAAACAAAATTCTCCGCCCCCCGCGACTCCAACCGTGTCCCCTCCAGTGACGCCAACACCACTGGCTCCAGCAATCAATTTTGAGCAGGAAATGGCGGCGCTCGGAAACGAGCGTGTCCGAAAATGGCAGTCGCGCTACTCGCAACGGTCAACGGCGTTTGCGTAACACCCTGTTGCGTCTTCGCCACCGAGCACTTACTCGTAAGTGCTCGGTTTTTTATTTTTATGCTAGGATTGCCGCTATGTCAGATTGGAATCTATTTTTTAAGAGCAAGAAGATAACAGTGATGGGCCTCGGGCTTCTTGGCCGCGGAGTTGGAGATGCTGTCTTTCTTGCCGAACATGGCGCGGATTTGATTGTGACGGATTTGAAACCCTCGACTGCGCTCGGGTCGTCGCTTCGGAAGCTCCGAAAATATAAAAATATTCGCTACACACTAGGACGACACAAACTGGAGGATTTTTCCGCCAGAGGCGGACAGGCGAAACCGGATTTCATTCTGAAAGCCGCCGGAGTGCCGCTTGATTCGCCGTATGTTGCCGAAGCACGGAAAAACAAAATCCCGATTGAGATGGATGCGTCACTCTTCGCGAAACTTATGCCGAAAGGGGTTATTCTTGTCGGAGTAACTGGCACGCGCGGAAAATCTACTACAACTGCGCTTATTTATGAAATCTTAAAAGCGGCGGGGCGAACTGTGTACAAAGGAGGCAATCTTGTGCCCGAAGCCACTTTACCGTTGCTTAAAAAAGTAAAAGCCGGCGATATTGTTGTTTTGGAACTTGACTCGTGGCAGTTGCAGGGATTTCATGATGCAAACATCTCTCCGCAGGTCGCTGTGTTTACGACTTTTCTTGACGACCATCTGACCTATTACAAAGGCGACAAAAAGCGGTATTTTGAAGACAAGACGGCAATTTTTCAGTACCAGAAAAAAGGCGATGTTTTGGTTGTTGGGGAGCAGGTATCAAAATTCATTCCTCCACGAGCCTTTCTGACTGCCCGCTCAGCCGATATTCCGAAAGAATGGAAGATTAAACTGCTTGGCGAACACAACAGAGAAAATATCGCATGTGCGGTCGCCGCGTCGCGCTCGCTCGGCGTACCTGATGCGACTATCAAAAAAGCCGTTGAAGGTTTTACAGGGCTTCCGAACAGATTGGAATATCTTCGGACAGTGCGCGGTGTGAAAATCTATAATGACAATAATGCAACCACACCTGACGCGACAATCGCCGCGCTTCGCGCGCTTGGAAAGAAAATAATTTTGATTATGGGTGGAACGGATAAGGGGTTGGATATGTCAAAATTGGTTGCGGAAATTCCAAAGCATTGCAAAGCAGTAATTTTGCTAAAAGAAAGCGGGACAGAAAAGATTAAGGAAAGTATTAAGGGATATGTATTAAGTATTATGATAGAAGAAAGAGATACACTAAAAGAGTGCGTTGAAGAAGCGATGAAAATTGCAAAAAAAGATGATATAGTACTGTTTTCTCCTGCTTTTGCCTCATTCGGAAAATGGTTCAAGAACGAGTATGATAGGGGGGAGCAGTTTGTGAAAATTGTTGACAAAATACACTGACTGTGTATAATATACAACTAGAACTTTGACATGTGCAAGGTTCAGTAGACAACAAAACCCCCGAACACGCTCGCTTTTTTGGCGGACGAGTTCACAACAAAAGAAAGGAACGGGTTACTTATGAGTAACGAGTTCATTCTAGGTCAGGCGTTAGGGCACGAATTGGAAATGGCAATCGGCAGAACAGATGGTACCGTTACAGATGTCCACTGGCTCCGAACCGGAAGCAACTTTGAGAATGTCATCTTGCTTGCGCGCAATCGTGCCAAGTTGGTACGGCTTGAAGAAAGCAATCCGTCAACTGACACCGTCGTCCGCGTTGATCGTTCCGTTCGTCCGGTCTATCCGGATTTCCTAAATCAGGAGTTCATCAACACACCAAAGTTTATCGCGCTTGAGAAACTCGGTCCGCCGGAGTTTGACGCAAGCAAGTTGCATCAGTGGTTGCATCCCAAGCAGAAGAAGAAAGCTGTCTTGGGTAACGTAATCCACGAGCTTCTCTTGTGGAAGCAACTGATTCCGAGCTGTCTCGGCTACGCGGACTTGCTAGGTATTCAGGCAAAGGGCATTGTGTTTTTCCGTCAGCACTTCAAAGGCAAAACCGTTTTTGGTTGGCGGAGTGTCGTTCCGCACCGCGACGGCGACCTGCGTGTGCCGTACCTCGTCGGGATCGGCGGTGGGGTGGTGCTGTACTGGGACTGGCTCGGCCACGACTGGGGCGCGAACTACCCCGCCCTCCGCTTCGCAAGTTTTGACCTTAGGCCCTTGGTCACTTAGGTTCTTGCACTTTGGACCTTTGACCTTTCCGCAATCACGTCCTCGTGATTGCGGATTTTTATATCGGTCATGCTATACTCTACACCGGTAGTAGGCGAATCTGTCGGCGGCTAAGGCTTCCGGCGGCCGAATCCAGTATCACTTAGTCGAGAGCCGTGCCGGTCAAGGCTTGCACGGGAGTGACTATTTCATACTCAAAAAACGAAGATACTTGGTATAGCGTGCTCAGGCATTTTGATGCCGAAAACAGGCGGAACCACCGCAGACAGTCCGGAAGCTGGCATGGGCCTTCACGCCGGGCAGTGATACGGATGGCATGCTATATGTTCGTTCCGAACCGCGACGGCAACCTGCATGTGCCGTACCTCGTCGAGAACGGCGGTGAGGTGGTGCTGAACTGGAACTGGCTCGACAACGACTGGGACGCGAACAACCCCGCCCTCCGCTTCGCAAATCTTTTCGTTTCCCTGTCAGAGTCCTGCTCTGGCAGGGTTTTCTTTAATAAATACGCAAAATGAATTTTTCAAAACTCAAAACCGTTCACTTCATTGGTATCGGGGGTATCGGTATTTCTGCTATTGCGCGGATGTTTGCCCTGGAAGGCAAAAGAGTGAGCGGGTCGGATATGGCGGAGAGTAATGTAACGGGAAAGTTGCGAAAACTCGGAGCGCGGATTTTTATTGGCCAGCGCGCCGAGAACATTCCAGCTTATTGCGATTTGATAATTTATACCATTGCCGTTACGCCCGACAATCCGGAGTTTGTGGAAGCGAAAAGGCGCGGCATTCCGATGCTCTCATACCCTGAAGCGCTCGGTATTATTTCAAAAGACAAATATACGATTGCTATTACCGACGGTGATAGTTGGTTCGTTCTTGAATGATACTAAGACCAATTTTATTGCAGGGAAAAGTAAGTACCTTGTGGTTGAAGGATGCGAATACCGCCGTTCTTTTCTGAATTTGTCGCCGAAGATTTTGGTGATTTTGAACATTGACGCCGACCATCTGGACTACTACAATGACTTGGACGATATTAAGAGTGCCTTCGCAGAACTTACGGCGAAATTGCCAAAAGACGGCATCTTGCTCTCAGATTTTTCTGTAATTCATCTCCCTGCGGGATTTAAGTTAAAGATTCCGGGGCGGCATAATCTGGAGAACGCCAAAGCCGCGCTCGCGGTCGCTCGCGCGCTTCAGATTCCCGAAAAGAGAGCGCTCAAGTCACTTTTTGAATTTTCCGGAACATGGCGACGATTTGAGTACCGTGGAAAGGAAAAAAACGGTGCGCTCGTCTATGACGACTATGGACATCATCCGACCGCAATTGAGGCGACACTTCAAGGCGCGCGCGAATTTTTTCCTACACAGAAGATTGTCGTCGTATTTCAACCCCATCTCTATTCGCGTACCAAAGACCACTTGAAGGGTTTTGGAAAATGCTTCGCGCGCGCGGATGTTGTAATTCTGCTGCCTATTTATCCGGCTCGCGAGCAAGACCTCGGAGATATTAATTCCGAAATGGTCATGGAGGCAATCAAAAAGAACGGCAAACCAGCATATTTTATCAAAACCTTTGCCGAAGCCGCGAAAAAATCAACCGAACTTGCCGGAGTTGGCGATGTTATCATAACTATGGGGGCAGGAGAAACCAACAAAGTAGGGGATATATTAGTTAGTGAGTGATCACGGAATTTGGTTCATTCTAATGTTCTCAAGAACATTAGAATGAAGAAGTATCACAACGAAATATGAAAAAATTTTTAGTACATTCACTCTATAAAGTCATAAACCCGTTTCGGCAGTATCTTTGTTATTGAAAATGGCTGGTATGCAGTGAATAGTATTGCGTTTCGGCTTATATTCTGATATTCTTGAGAACATTAGAATATACTCGTATGTATACAAAAGATAAACATATGAACAAAAATAAGAATAAGAAAAATTATCGGACACTAGAGCGATTGGTGCGCGGATTTTCAAATCACCGGCGCATTCAGATTATGGAGATTCTGAAAAAAACGCCAGAAATGTCCGTAGATGAGATCGCAAAGCTGCTTGATATTAATTACAAAACTGCCGCCGACCATTTACGCCGCCTTGCGATTGCTGGGTTGGTACTTAAAAAGTCCGACAGTGTTTCAATCCGCCACAAACTTACCGACCGTGCCGAGTATGTTCTAAAGTTCTTGAGAACATTAGAATAAGCACGGTGCAGAGTCTATTCTGTTATTCTTGAGAATATCAGCATAACGAATATTTATGAGTACATTATTTGTAGTGGGAACCCCGATAGGCAATCTGGAAGATGTGACGCTTCGGGCGTTGCGGATCTTGAAGGAGGTTGATGTGATTTTGTGTGAGGATACACGCGTGACGAAGCGTCTGCTTGAAAAATATGAGATATCTGGCAAACAGCTTTTGGCGTACAACGAACAAAAAAGCGGTGCGAGCGTGGAACGGGTGATTGAGCTTTTGCAAGATGGGAAAAACATTGCACTGGTGTCGGACGCGGGCATGCCGGTGGTTTCTGACCCCGGGTCTCTTTTGGTGCAAAAAGTGCGGGAGTATGCCCTAAAGGTTCAACCTTTTTCCCGATTTAAGGTTGAACCTTTGAAGATAGAAGCGGTGCCGGGTCCTTCCGCACTCACCGCCGCACTCTCCGTCGCCGGTGTACAGATAAATGAGTTTGTGTTCTTGGGGTTTTTGCCGCACAAGAAGGGAAGAGAGACGCTTTTCAAAGAAATCGCCGCCTCAGAACGCGCGGTGATCTTTTACGAGTCCCCACATCGGATATTAAAGACACTGGAATCATTGCAAAAACATGCACCAGAAAAACACATAACCATCTGTCGCGAACTGACAAAAATTCACGAAGAAATAAAAAGCGGGACCCCACCCAAGTTCTTGGAGTTTTTCAAAGCCAATCCGGAGAAAGTGAGGGGGGAGTTTGTGATTATTGTTCAAAATTAAATCCGCCCCACGATAAATGTGAGGCGGATTATTTTTTTCTCATCGCGATTGCAATGTTTATTGCACAGAAGAAACTCACTCTATGCAATTCCCAATAGGAAATGATTTCAGCTCCATTTTGTACGAGATTAGTATGGTCGTCTCTTTTATAAAAACGACACACTTCGCTCCATCCCCCTCCCCACATTTTTACTCTGTCCTCGTCTGGATGTGAGCGATAGGAACCAAATGGCACTTTGAGGAAGAATTTTCCGGATGATTTCTTTAAAAACAGGTCTCGAAATGGTCGTTCAACAAGAACCCATTTCAATTCAGTTCTCAATTTATTATCATGGACCAACTTTTCCTCGCAAAGCCAGTTAAAGTACACCGTAATTTCTTTCACCTTGTCGTTTATTTCAATTTCATCTATCTCGCCACGACGATGTACTGCATCACCATCAATTTTTTTGGTAATTTCAAACTGTCCGCCAATAAAACCACTTAGTACATCTGATAGTGTGGTGCAATTTCGGGAGCGTTTATGCAGTAAGTCCGATAAAGACCATCCCATAAAAATCCTTTCTTTTTCAAGAATCTATAGCAAGTATAGCACGCAAAACAAGTTTTCGCGAGCGCATCGTGCTATAATATGATTCACAATGTCATTTGTACGCACTGTATTTATTGCAAGCGCGGTCTTTGCGGTATTGCCGCTACTCGGTATTCCGTTATCGTGGAAAACCGTTGCGCAGTTTTTGCTCTCTCTTTTTCTTTTTTCCGCTGCGTATCGGGAATATCGTCGTGTAAAGGAAGATAACACACTGTTTTGAATAAAATGGCACGAACTCGTACTATGCGGAAGGTTGGTCTTGGTGCGGCGGCGCTTTGCGCCGCCGCGTTAGCGTTCGGAATTGGCGTGTTTTTGTCCGAGCAAGAAAGCATTTCTTACGATGTTGCTGCAGTAGCCGCCGCGGCGCTGGAAGCGCCGCGGCGAGCAACACACCTTGCTACTCCGCAGCCGCTCAAAGCGCTTTATATGACGAGCTATGTTGCGGGGCACTCAGCACGGCGCGAAGCGCTTTTATCGCTTCTTGAACAAAGCGAGCTCAATGCCGCGGTAATTGATATAAAGGATTACAGCGGTGCGATTGCGTTTACGGTTGAAGACCCGCTTTTGGTAACAGTCGGTGCATCGGAAAACCGTATTCCTGATATTCGGGAGTTTATTGAACGATTGCACGATAAAGGAGTATATGTAATTGGCCGAATTTCTGTGTTTCAAGACCCAAAGCTTGCGGCGCATAGGTCTGATTGGGCGGTTATTAGGGAATCTGACAGTGCTGTTTGGCGCGACCGCAAGGGTCTTTCGTGGATTGATGTTGGGGCGCGCGAGGCGTGGGACTACACAGTTGCTCTTGCAAAAGAATCGTATGAGATTGGTTTTGATGAGCTTAACTTTGATTATGTTCGTTTTCCGTCTGATGGCGATATGAATGACATCGCATACCCATGGAGCAAGGGGCGCACAAAGAGCGAAATTCTCGGAGAGTTTTTTTCTTTTCTTGCGCAAGAACTTAAACCAATCGGCGTCATACTTTCCGCAGACCTATTCGGTATGACGACAACCAACAAAGACGACTTGAATATCGGACAGGTGCTTGAAGTGGCGCTTCGACACTTTGATTATGTCGCGCCAATGGTATATCCGTCACATTACCCGACTGGCTTTTTGGGTATACAAAATCCGGCGGCAGAGCCGTACCGCGTGATTCGCTATTCGCTTGACCGCGCGTGGGACCGCGCGTCTACCACGCCGGAAAAGATTCGTCCGTGGCTTCAGGATTTTGACCTCGGTGCAGAATACACAGCGGATATGGTGCGCGCGCAGATTCAAGCCGTGTATGATTCTGGCTTCACAAGTTGGATGTTGTGGGACCCATCTAATAGATATACACAGGATGCTTTGTTGACAGAATAAATGAGGGGCGTACACTTCTCCGTTAGAGGATGAAGACACTGCGTGGTGTCTTTTTTTGTTCCTCTCATTTGGTGGTAAAAATCAAAACAACAAAATACATATGTCAGCAGTACGATGGACCATTGGTGGTCAAACCGTTACGGAAACGGAAGCACGGCAAATTCAACGAGACGCTCAAGCGAAGGCCGCCGCTGAAAAAGCCGCATTGATTGCGGCCAACAAAACGAAAACACCTTCACCACCACGATTCGCCCAACCGGCAATGCGCGCACCAAGTATGCGCGTATCTCCACGATAACTACCATTTCGTACGCTGCCCCGAGTTCGCTCGGGGCTTTTCTTTTGTTATACTTATCCGCATATGTCCTCCGGAGAAAAAGTAACCTACTTTGCACAAACCGACGCGCGCGGAAAGCGCGTTCCGTTTGGCATTAAAGAAAAAGACCGCGCGCGTCATATGTATATCATTGGGAAAACCGGCATGGGTAAGTCGACGCTCCTTGAAAATATGGCGATTCAGGATATTCAGTCGGGAAACGGCCTTGCGTTTATAGACCCGCACGGCAAATCCGCAGAATTGCTTTTGGATTATATCCCAAAAGAGCGCGTGAATGATGTGTTGTATTTTGCGCCGTTTGATATGGATTTTCCTGTGGCGTTCAACATTATGGAAGATGTTGGCGCAGACCGTAGGCACTTGGTGGCAAACGGACTTATGTCCACTTTTGAGAAAATCTGGGTAGATGCGTGGAGTGCGCGCATGGCGTACATTTTGAACAACACGCTCTTGGCGCTTTTAGAAACCCCGGGTACAACGCTTCTTGGCATCAACCGCGTGCTTGCAGATAAGGAGTATCGAAAGGGGATTGTTGGAAACATCAAAGACCCGTCCGTGCGCTCGTTTTGGGTAGATGAGTTTGCGAAATATACAGAACGCTACGCAGCAGAAGCAACACCCGCAATCCAAAACAAAGTCGGGCAATTTACTTCCAATCCGCTCATACGAAATATCATAGGGCAGGAGAAATCCAGTTTTGATTTTAGGAAAATGATGGATTCTCGGAAAATCATTATAATTAATCTCTCAAAAGGGCTCGTGGGAGAGGGGAACGCGAAACTCTTGGGCAGTATGCTCGTAACCAAAATATACTTGGCGGCGATGTCGCGCGCGGATGTTCCGGAGCCGGCGGCTGGGAAGCTCGCCCCGTGCTACCTGTATGTGGACGAGTTCCAATCATTCGCGAACAAAAGCTTTGAGGACATTCTTTCCGAGGCGCGTAAGTACAAGCTCGCGCTCACGATTGCGCATCAATACATTGAGCAGGTGGAAGAGGAAGTCGCAGCGGCGGTGTTCGGCAACATCGGTACTATGGTAACCTTTAGGGTCGGTGCGCGCGACGCGGAATTTATTGAAAAAGAATTCGCTCCGCAATTTATGGCGGAGGATTTGGTAAATCTTGGTTTTGTGCAGATATATTTGAAACTGATGATAGACGGTATCTCCTCGCCGCCTTTTTCTGCAACAACCTTGCCTCCCATTCCGCGCGGGAAAGAAAGTTTCAAAGCAGAGGTAATTGCCGCTTCGCGGCGGCAGTTCGCAGTTTCGCGCGCCGCGGTGGAAGAGAAAATAAAAATATGGCACGCTCCAACCGCGTCTGTCTCTGTGCCAGCTCCAGACAGGCGTTCGAGCGTTCCTCCTCCAGATAATCGCGGAAAAGGGTATTGGCAGGAACGGAAAAGTTCTTTCCAACCACGCGTAAGCGCGCCCCCACCTCCATCACCGCGCCAATCCCAGCCGATTCCGCTCCAGTCGCTTGAGCGAAAAAACACCTTACCAGAAGGGAGCGGGAAATCAGCTCTTCGCGACGCGCTCGCTGATGTGCTCTCAAAGTCCCAAGTAGAAAATGAAAAAGAGTCACATGGGGTTTCTCCCGAAGAAGTAAAGCGCGTGCTTCGCGAAGGGCTTCCTCCGGAACCCGATACGAAGCCGTAAAACTATGCGATGCCGAGCATATGTGACTAGTTCTTTATTGTTTTTCTTTCCGTTGTTTGCAGTTGCTGATGTTCAGAAGTTTGTTTTTGTTTCTTTGCCGCAGACTATTGCCGCCGGCGCCGTGTCGGAGCAGATTACCATTCAA
>VMFZ01000007.1 GCA_007376285.1 Parcubacteria group bacterium Gr01-1014_17 | reverse complement strand
AAATACGCGCTTTGAAACTCTGAATGGCTTGATTTTCCGAATTCCGGAATCAATCATCGTGCCGGGCAAAACCGTGTCGGGCGGTAAGACGCTTCCGGGTAGCATTGAGACGAGCGTGTACGCTGACCGCGCCGGAGCGGACTACAATATCGGCTTGTCTGATTTTACGGTGCCTGGATTCAAAAGCAGTGCCGAGCGGTATGCCGGATTTTATGCGCGCTCTAAAACGGCTATGAACGGCGGCTTTGTAGGAGTGGCGCCGTTTGTCTCTCCGGAAAAGGTAAGCGCCGCGCGCGCAACGCTCCGCAAAGCATTGGAAGCAAAGCTCGCTTCTGGGGCAGCGGAAAAAGTTCCATCTGATTCTATTATGTTACCAAACGGATATTCGTTTAAAGTAACCTCGGAGCCGGAGCAGGAAACACAGGATAAGAAGGTCTCGGTAACGGAACGGGGAACATTAACAGCGTTTGTATTTAAACGCGATGCGCTCGCATCTTATATTGCGCGCCGCGCGCTCTTGCGTTACGACAATGCGCCGGTTGTGTTTGAGACACTGGAAGGATTATCGTTTGAATTTCTGAATAAATCGGATTTTGGAAAAAATGCTGATGGGAGAGTGCTTTTTGGGCTTCGCGGTTCCGGTACGGTTGTTTGGAAGTTAGACGAAGAACGCTTGAAACAAGACCTGTCCGGAAAACTGAAAAGCGAGACCGTTTCGGTGCTCGCCTCGTACCCGGCAATTGAACGCTCTCAAGTGATTATACGCCCTTTCTGGAAGAAAACATTTCCCGATAACGCCAAAAAGATTTCGGTGGTAATTAAGCAACTCACATCAGAAATAGAGAGTCCTTAATCTTTCTTTTTTTGTGTTAAAATATCTTTATGAACGAAATGGATAAAAAGAAAATAGCGGATATTATGGAAAAACACGACATTATCGTCGGGTATCTTTTTGGTTCGGCTGCGCGCGGACAGATGGGGTATAACTCTGATATTGATGTGGCGGTGTTGTTTGATGAAAACAAAGTACCTCGCGAAAAACAATACGATAAAAAGCTAGCCATCTCACACGAAATCGCTCAAGGGTTTTCAGTGAGAGACGCCGATGTGATTAATTTAAACGAAACAACCAATCCCGTGCTTCGCTATGAGGCGGTGTTAGAAGGAGAAGTCATTTTTGTTAAGGATTCCACCGCACGGGCGCGACTTGCATGCGCTGTTCTGCATGAATATGAAGATACTCGGTATTTGCGCGAGACATCCTACCGAATTTTACGCGAACAGATAAAATCAGGAGCATTTGGACGAGTGCCAATTCGTTCGCAAACCTATGTCGCCGCTTAACAAGAACACAATTCACGAAAAGCTTTTTAAGTTACAGGAATACACGAAAATCCTGGAGGAATTGCGCATGGAAGGGCGCGATGCGTTTTTTGCCGATTATAAAACGCAGGACTCCGCCGCCTTGAATATGTTCACTTCAATTGAAATGATTACCGATATCGGCAATCACATTATTACTGAAGTGTTTCAAAAACAGGCGAAAAATTACGCTGAAATTATTGCGCTTTTGGGGGAGTGTGGAATTGTACCCCCGTCGTTTGCGAAAGAGAATGAAGACATGATGAAATTCCGCAATCTCGTTGCGCATGATTATGACAAGATTACTCCCGAAGGTATTTATGAAAATCTGCAAAAAGCACCGGATATTTTTCGCCAATTCGCCAAGTATTTTGTGGAATTTATGGAAAAACAGTCCGTGGTATAATTTTCACATGAAAAAGATTTTGCTATTTATCATTTTTGGGCTCGTCACGCTTGTAGCGATTACAACTGTACACGCCCAACCAGCAGACAATCTCCTGCAAAACGAAAACATCTTTGACACGCTATCGGTTGATTTGAAAGTCAACGGTAGTGATGGTCTTGTGGAAGTTGCCGTCGGAAGCCGCATCACTATCAGTTGGGAAAGCGACGGCGCGAAGCGCTGTAAGGGTAATTGGTCAAAGAAGGACTTATTGTTAGACGGTAAAATATCGGGAAAGCTCGGTAGTTCTGTTGTAAATGCTATTACCGTTCGCATCGCATGCATAGACGGAGACGGCAACCGTGCAGATGATTCTGTCCTACTTAAAATCACAGGTTCTGCACCGTCTACATTCAAGAATCCAGTTAATCCTACCCCACCTCCTGTTACTCCACCACCTTCTTCTTTAAAACAACGAGAACAGCCTTCCACAACATCTATTTTGGGAGAGCAAAAAATTATTGTTTTTCTTGTTAATTATCGAGATTCCGGTCCTGTTCCGTTTTCAAGCGATGAAATCAAATCAAGAATCTTTAACGGCACAATACAGAAATTTATCAATGAGCAGTCGTATAATCGTACAAAATTAGGCGGTGATGTTTTTGGCTGGTTCACTCTTCCAACAAATGGACCTGCACAGGTTGAAATGTGTTCACTTGGGTATGAAAATGTACGACTATCTACTTACGGCGCATTCGATAGTTTCTTACAAGAACACAACATCAATGTTGGACAATACCAACATATAGTCTTTTTGGTAGATCATCCAAATGTTGGCGTTAGTAGTGGTACAATAGGAAAGATAGATATTACTATTGGCGACGGAAGAGTACACCGGGCGTCACAAAGCTGTGTCAATCTTTCGCGTAGCTCTTTTGCAAGCTATCAATTAACCAGAACTGGTGCACCGCCTCCATTCAAGTTTATTCTATTCGACCAGAATTTTGCACATGAACTCCTACATGGTTTCGGGGCTCCGCATGCATTTCGGCTTGACTGTGGTGCCGACATCTTCGGCAATACATGCAAGAGTATAGATTATGGAAATGAATATGATATATTGGGTACTCCATATTATGGTTACCATCTAAACGCCGTGTTTAAAGAACGATTCGGTTGGATTATTCCCAGTGAGACGATTGTCATTGAAAAAAGCGGACAGTATACACTTTCTCCTTTTGAAGGTTCGAATGACCAGAAAATCGCTAAAATCAAAATGTTAGGATCTTCCTTTGTTCCTTATTATCTTGAATATAGACGCGGTACCGGATTCAATGCATTTCAGAATGCCGGACGTTCAAGCACCAGATTCGGATTGCTTATTAACCGCATTCTTTCTCCCAGCGACCCCATTTCTTATTTGCTTGAAGCTGGCCCAAACGCATCTGGCGCGCCGTGGTTATTGACAAAAGAGGATGGCACTGTATTTACCGATGATGATACCGGGATTACAATTGGTCCAATCAAAAACACCACATCGGAGTCAATTACATTTGATGTGGTAGTTGAATCTGGCTTATGCACTCGTAGAGCGCCTCGCGTTGAACTGGCTCCGTCTCAACCAGTTGAGGCACATCCTGATGTTTCAATCTCACCGGTCATGGTCGTATTTGAAAATATGGACAGTACTACATGTGGAGCATCTGATTTTTATGCCACAACAGTTTTTTCCAACCAAGATACTAGTGCTGTTAATATCGTCAGAGAGGTGCATCCGAGGAAACTGGTTGAAATGGCACGGGCACCGTTGTCATTTAAGCTACCAGCGGATGCCAAACTTGGTTTGACAAAGATAGGATACGAAATCGTCAATAAAACGAGCGGAATGCGAACTAAGGAAACGCTCACGGTGAATGTTACACCTACACCTGAACCGCTTACACTTTCCAGCATCGAACCACTTTCTGGGTCCATAGGCACATTAGTAACACTCAAAGGCAGTGGTTTTAATCAGGGACAAAACAGAGTACGGATCTCAAAAGGTGAAGACTATAGGAATTTAGCAGTATTTTCTACAGACGGCGCTACACTGCAATTTTCAATACCGTCAGTGCTAAATAATGGAGTAGCAGTCACTCACGGGCGTTACGAGATAGAGGTGTTCGTTAATACTGTGAATGTCGGAAAAGTCTTTTTTACGCTCCTTCCTTAATTGATGTACTGAAGATTAATATGTTAGTATTAAAATAATGAAATGAAGGGAGTTATTTTAACTGTCTGGGATTTCTTTTTAGTTGTATTTGTATACGCTATCGCCAGTTTATGGCTGTTTCTTCTGACTTCAGGAGGATGGTCAGGAATTGGAGTTATGGTGTATGGAGTTGTGGTATTTGGGTCAATACTGTTAGTGTTGTTTGTGATTAGTATCGTTCGTGCGGTAAGAAAACATAAACTTTTAAACATTTCCATCTGGAGCATGTTAGTTTTATTGGTAGTGCAATTGCTAGCGCTTCTTTTCAATCGAGGGGATTGTGGTGATGGCCCGGGTTCATACTTCTTTTTTAAAAAAGCGTTGTTTGGATTACATTCGGTCTGTAGAGGGTGGAGAGATGATATTTATGAATACAGCACAGGAATGTGGGGAGTATTTATGCTTGCGTATCTTGTAGTTTTTATAGCAACTGTTTTTTTCTTTACTAAACACTTTTCAGATATTCAGACACAGAGTTGTACCAAATCTTGGATAAAGATGGTATTAAGAAGCATTGGGATTTTGTTTATCATTGGTTCACTTGTGTTTTGGCTTAGAGTGTAGTTGACTCTTTTTTATTATCTTGCTATCTTTTTAATGTAGATTATGAACACAATCACTATTCCAAAAACAATTAGTAGGGGAGATGACCTTGTCGTTGTGCCCCGTCGGGACTATGAAGCGCTGCGAGCCAATCAAATACCGGTGCGGTATCTTTCTGGCCGCGCGGCAGCGCGCCTTGACCGTCGGGTGGCGATGAGCATACGAGCACATCAAAATGGAAGTACGCGGCGTATCAAGTCACTTGCCGACCTTATGTAACATGCGCATTTCTACCGCGCCGCTCTTTGACCGACACTTCAAGAAGCTTCCGCGCTTACTTCAAGAAAAAGCAAAAGAACGAGAGAAACTCTTTATAGATAATCCCTTTCATCCGCGACTCGGGACGCACAAGCTTCACGGCAAGCGGGGTGCAGAATGGGCATATTCAGTTGATTACTCATACCGCATCACTTTTTTGTTTCTTTCCGGTGGCGAAGTGCTCTATACGGATGTTGGCACGCATGATGAGTTATACTAACTTTCTTTAGTTGACCTTTTTCTTTTATTTTGCTATCTTTTTAATGTAGATGGGAACAGCTGAAAAGCCGATGAAGGTGAACGGGAGGGTCGTCGAGGCGTTGCCTGACGCGCTTTTCCGCGTTGAAATTGAGCCGGAGAAGCTCGTGCTTGCGTACTTAGCGGGCAAAATGCGCTTGCATCGGATTCGTGTTCTCGTCGGAGACAAGGTTGAGGTGGAATTGGACCGCTACGGCGGTAAGGGGCGGATTGTAAAGCGTTTATGAATGTAAAAGCATCAGTAAAAGTTCGATGTCCGAAGTGTTTCGTTGTCCGCAGGCGCGGACGCGTTTTTATTGTGTGCACAGGCAATCCGCGACACAAACAACGGCAGGGATAATTTTATGCGTATTAAAGGTATCACTATTCCGGAAAAGAAACAGCTTGAATTTGGCTTGCCGATTCTCTACGGCGTTGGCCGCTCAAACGCGCGCTCTATTTTATTGCAAGTTGGAGTAAATCCCGCTAAAAAACCAGCGGAATTGTCTCCCGCGGAAGAGCAGGCGCTCCACATTGAAATAGAGAAGCGGACGCTGGAAGGGGATTTGAAGCGCGCGGTTGCGGGTAACATCAAGCGTTTGAAGGACATTAAATCGTATCGCGGGACGCGGCACTCGCGCGGTCTTCCGGTGCGCGGCCAGCGCACTAAAACCAACTCGCGCACTCGCCGCGGCAATGTGCGGAAGACGATGGGTACTGGCCGCAAGGCGGTAGAGAAGAAGTAATTTTATGGGAAAAAAACGAATAATCACAAAAGGAGAGGCAGGTGCGGAGGCTGCGGGAGGTACTCCAGCCGTCGCGCGTTCAAAGAAGAAAATTGAGAGTGGCATCCTTACCGTGCGCGCATCATACAACAACACAACGCTGACGCTTGCCGACGACAAGGGAAATGTGGTCGCATTTTCTTCGTCTGGCGCACTCGGTTTTCAAGGGGCGAAAAAAGGCACGCCGTTTGCGGCGGCAAAAGTTGGCGAGACCCTCGGCGCGAAGGGCTTGCTTATGGGTATGAAAGAAGTGTCGGTCGTTGTGCGTGGCGTCGGGTCTGGCCGTGAATCCGCCATTCGCGGTTTTATGTCCAAAGGCATTATGATTAAAAGCATTAAGGATGTAACGCCAGTGCCGTTTAACGGTCCGCGGCCGAAAAAGCCACGCCGCGTTTAATTTAAATATTTAAATATTGAAATATGCAGATAGGACCACGATACAAAATTGCGCGGCGCTACGGCCCAGAACTGTTTGAGAAAACGAGCACGCAAAAATTTGCTCTGCGCGAAGGCCAGCGCGCGGGCAAGAAAATGCGCGCGCGGAGCGACTACGCGGTCCAGCTTGCGGAAAAACAGAAAGCGCGCTTTTTCTACGGTCTTGGTAATCGGCAAATACGAACATACGCGCGCGCAGCGCTCCTCAAAAAAGGTGCAGCGGCTGATGCGCTTATTACACTTCTTGAAACGCGGTTGGATAATGTCGCCTATCGCGCGGGGCTTGCGCCGACACGGCGCGCGGCGCGCCAACTCGTATCCCACGGCCACTTGACCATCAATGGCCGCCGAAACACCATTCCATCGCGCGCGGTTTTCGCTGGGGAAATGATCGCTGTGCGCTCCGCGAGCGTAGATAAGAAGATGTGGTCCGAAGATAAAGAAATAAAAGTAACGCCACCGTGGCTTTCGTACGATAAGGAAAAGCGGACCATCACCATTACAGGGTCGCCTCATCTTCGGCGCGAAGAACTACCTTTCCGCGCTGATGTCGTGCTTGAGTTTTACCGCCGCTAGTAGGCTCGCTTTGCAAGAAATGCGCCTCTGTGCTATAGTATATTTCGTATTTTTTGAAACAATTAACCATTTTTAATATTTGTATGCTTAATATCGTACTTCCATCAAAGCCGCGCATTATCAAAGAAGAGGCGCATGTCGGTTCGTATGAAATAGACGGTCTTTACCCAGGATATGGGCACACGCTTGGCAACTCTCTCCGCCGGATCATTCTCTCGTCGCTCCCGGGCGCCGCGATTACCTCGGTAAAAATTGCAGGCGCATCGCACGAGTTTACGACGATTGAGGGAGTGAAAGAAGATGTCATTTCAATCATCCTTAATTTGAAGCGTGTGCGTTTTAACCTAACGACCGATGAACAGCAAACCATTTCTCTTAAAGTGAAGGGTCCGAAAGAAATTACCGCCGCATCGTTTGAGTGCCCAGGGCAAGTTTCCGTACTGAATCCCGAACAAGCTATTGCGTCTATTTCAGGAAAAGGAACCGTACTTGATATTGAAGCGCGCGTAGAAAAAGGTCTTGGCTATGTGCCGAAAGAAACGGTGCAGAAAGAGCGTGTGGATATCGGCGCGATTGCGCTTGACGCGATTTTCACGCCGGTGCGGCGCGTGAATTACGAAGTGGAAAATATGCGGGTCGGAGAACGGACCGACTTTAACCGACTCCGCCTTACGATTGAAACCGACGGAACTGTCTCGCCGCGCGAAGCTTTGGAGAAATCAATTCAGCTTATGATTAACCAATTGCGCGCGGTGGTCGGGTTTCGTGAAGAAGAAGCGCCAGTAGCGGCCGTTGTTGCAAAAGCGCCGAGAGAGGCGCGGCGCGACATTGACCCCGAAGTGCTTAAAACGCGAGTTGATACGCTTGATTTGTCGGCGCGCGCAAAAATTGCGCTATCAAACGCCGGCATTCGCACGGTCGGCGGTTTGGTGCGCAAGAAAGAAGAGGATATTTTAGATATTGACGGGCTCGGCAGCAAGGGCGTGCAGGAGATTAAAAAGATGCTCGGCAATTTTGGCATTACTTTAAAATAATGAGACACCACAGCAAAAACAAAAAATTCGGGCGGGTGCGGAAAGTACGCCTTGCATTTATGCGCTCACTCGCGCGCGCACTTGTGCTACACGGAAAAATTGAGACGACCGAAGCGCGCGCCAAAGCGCTACGCCCGTTTGTAGAGCGGCTCGTAACGCACGCGAAGCGTGGGACGATTGTGGCGCGCCGCTTCGCTGTTCGGCGTATGGGGAATGCGTCTGGCGCAGAGTTGCTTTTTAAGAATATCGGTAAGAAATATGAGAAACGCGCCGGCGGCTATACGCGCATCGTGAAAACCGGCTTCCGCAAAAGCGATGGCGCGCCGCGCGCAATTATTGAATTTGTATGAATCACATCATAAACGCAGACGGTAAAAAGCTCGGACGAATCGCCAGCGAAGCGGCGCATCTTTTGCGCGGCAAAGCGAACCCCAGTTTTACGCGCAATGAAGAACCAAAAGAGCGTGTTGTTATAGAAAACGCTGGCAAATTGTTTATGACGGAGAAAAAGCAAAAACAAAAAGCGTATCAGCGATATTCGGGGTACCCAAGCGGCTTGAAAGAGGAAACTCTCGGCAAGCTTCTTGCGCGCCGCGGCGTTGGTATTGTCGTGCAACGCGCGGTGTATGGTATGCTTCCGAAAAACAAGCTCCGCGCGCGGATTATCAAAAATCTGACGATTAAGGAGTGATATTATGCCTATAAAAAAACTATGCCAAAAGAAAAAACAAAAGCAGTGGCGAGCCACGAATACATAGAAGCAATAGGCCGCCGCAAGACCGCCGCGGCGCGCGTGCGCCTGCTCAAAGGGGGCGCGGGCACCTTTGTAGTTAAAGACCAAACCTTTGACGAATATTTTAAGACCGCCGAACAGCGCCGCGTAGCGCGCGATGTGTTTGCATTGCACGAGCCGGCTCGCGCGCGCTACGGCGTGTCAGCGCATATTTCTGGAGGAGGACTGTCATCCCAGGCGGAAGCGGTGCGGCACGGCGTCGCGCGCGCGCTCGTGGAAGCTGAGCCGGAGCTTCGCAAAAAACTCAAAAAAGCCGGTTTTCTCAAACGCGACCCGCGTGCCAAAGAACGTCGCAAGTTCGGACTAAAGAAGGCGCGCAAAGCGCCGCAGTGGTCAAAGAGATAAATATGGACAACGAAAAAGATATTATAATTGAATCCGAAACAGATACGGATAATGTTAAAGACCCTGCAGAAGCGATTAAAAAACTGAAGGGGGAACTTTCCGCGTGCCGGAAAGAACGCGAGGAGTACCTCGCGGGCTGGCAGAGGGCGAAGGCGGATTTTATCAATGCGCGAAAAGATGAGGAAAAGGCGCGCGGCGCGTTTATCAAGTTTGCAAACGAGGCGTTTGTCGCGGAGCTTTTGCCGGTGCTCCAAAACTTTGAGCGCGCGATGGGCACCGCAGAAACGAGGGAGAAAATTGACGCAAATTGGCGGGTTGGTATTGAACACATTTACGGGCAGTTTCGCGGCGCGCTTCTGAAAGCAGGCGTGTCGCCAATTGAGCCGAAAGTTGGAGACGCATTTGACGGAAACAAGCACGCGAGTATCGGCGTTGTACCTGTTGCGGAGCAATCGCAAAACCACACGGTGCGCGAAGTGGTAGAGAAAGGGTTTGCGCTTCATGGTAAAATACTTGAACCGGCGAAAGTGAAGATAGGGGAGTATAAACCACAGTAAAGAAATCCGCTTGTTGCGGGTTGTGTGACATGTTACAATAATTCTATGCTTACCAAACAAAAGAAATTAATTATGTCTTTTTGGGGCGAGGCGAAAAATAAAGAGGGAAATAAAAAAAGAGGTTTCTCTTTCTTTGAACTTGCCAGGAAACATATTGTAAAAAGCAAAAATCCTCGGAATCGTACTTTATCGCAAGACATCGACAAAATACTGTATGGAGCCAACTAGTCGAGTTGTTCTAGATAGTAGTGTTATTCTTGCGTTTTACAACGAGATTGACCATTTTCACTTAGAGTCGTTACAAGTCGCTGAAAAGTTAGGACAAGTAACATCAATTATACATCCGTATGTTATTCAGGAAGTATCGACGCTTTTGACTTATCGGCTTGGGGTTGGTGCCGCGCGCAGACATCGCGTTGATTCGGATTGCTATTGAGATGAATGCGTTGTTGCTCACCTTTGATCGTCAAATGCTTTCACTGTGGAGAAAAATGAAGTGAATAAATAGGTATGAAAAAACTCATCCACCAAAACCAATTTGTGTCAAATTAAAAAACTATTTAAAACTTCAAAACTATGAGCAAAATCTTAGGCATTGACCTCGGAACGACTTATTCCGCGATGGCAGTCGTGGAAGGGGGTGTACCAAAAATTATTGAAAACAGCGAAGGCGCGCGGACGACCCCGTCTATTGTCGCGCTTTCAAAAACCGGCGAGAGGCTCGCCGGGCTCTTGGCGAAACGGCAAGCGGTCACGAACCCGAAAAATACCGTCTATACCATCAAGCGCTTCATCGGACATTCCTTTGACGACCCTGCGGCGCAAAAAGATATCAAGACCGTACCGTACGAGGTGCGGAAAGCCGGCAATGGCGGCATTGAAGTAAAACTTGGCGACAAGTGGGAGCGGCCTGAAGAAATCTCTGCAAAGATTTTGGCGAAGCTTAAAGCCGATGCGGAAGCGCGCCTTGGCGAGCCGATTACTGAAGCGGTGATCACCGTGCCCGCATACTTCAACGACAGCCAGCGGCAGGCGACCAAAGATGCGGGCAAAATCGCAGGGCTTGAGGTGAAGCGCATTATCAACGAACCAACTGCAGCGGCGCTCGCGTACGGCTTCAACAAAAAGAAAAACGAAAAGATTGCGGTGTTTGACTTCGGCGGCGGAACCTTTGACATTTCGGTGTTGGAAGTTGCAGACGACTTGATTGAAGTTAAGGCGACCGACGGCGATTCGCACTTGGGCGGGCACGACATTGACCAGAAAATTATCGGTTATATTGCCGATGAGTTCAAAAAGCAGGAAGGTATTGATGTACGGAAAGATGCGCTCGCGCTCCAACGGCTTGAGGAAGCGGCAGAGAAAGCGAAGATTGAACTCTCAACAGCATTTGAAAGCGAGATTAACTTACCGTTTATTTCTTCCGGCGCGGAAGGGCCAAAGCATTTGGTGCTCAAGTTCTCGCGTGCAAAGTTGGAAGAGCTTACGGCCGAGTTTATCGGGCGCGCGATGACAATTACCAAGCGCGCGATTGAAGCGTCTCCGTTTAAGGTAAGCGACATTAACGAAGTGGTGATGGTCGGCGGCCAAACCCGTATGCCCGCAATCCAAAAAGCAGTGAAGGATTTTTTCAAAAGAGAACTGCATATGGGCGTGAACCCCGATGAAGTCGTTGCCATTGGTGCGGCGATTCAGGGTGGCATCTTGGGAGGGGATGTGAAGGATGTGCTTCTGCTTGATGTCATACCGCTTTCATTTGGGCTTGAAACATTAGGCGGAGTTGCCACCAAAATTGTTGAACGCAACACAACGATTCCCGTTACCAAATCGCAGATTTTTTCCACTGCGGCGGACAACCAGACGAGCGTTGAGATTCATATTGTGCAAGGAGAACGACCGATGGCTGACGACAACAAGTCACTTGGCAAGTTTATCTTGGACGGCATACCGCCGTCTCCGCGTGGGCTTCCACAAGTGGAGGTGTCGTTTGATGTGGATGTAAACGGCATCTTGTCGGTAAAAGCGAAAGACAAGACGAGCGGCAAAGAGCAATCAATTCGCATTGAGGCGCGCTCTACGCTTTCAAAAGCGGATATTGAACGAATGACGAAAGAAGCCGAAGCGCACGCGGCGGATGACGAGAAAAAGCGTGAATTCGCGGAAGCGAAAAATCTTTCGGAACAGCTTGTATATACAGCAGAAAAATCATTGAAGGATGCGGGTGAGAAAGTACCAGCTGAAGTGCGCAAGGCGATAGAAGATAAAGTATCAGACCTCAAGACGGCAAACAATAGTGCCGATGTTTCTAACATAAAGACCGCGACTGAAGCGCTCTCACGCGAGTTGCAAAAAATAGGGGAGATTATGGCGAAAGCGGCGCAAGAAAGTGCTGGACAGAAAAAAGACGAAAAAGGACCGGAGGGTAATGTGAGAGATGCAGAAACCAAATAAAAGTGATAGTATGTCTGTATGGCTCACGACTATTACGAAACACTCGGCATCAATAAAACGGCGTCAAAGGACGACATAAAAAAGGCGTTCAGGAATCTGGCGCACAAATTTCATCCTGACAAAAAAGGAGGGGACGAAAAACGATTCAAGGAAGCAAGCGAGGCATACAGTGTTCTCTCCGATGATAAAAAACGCGCCGAGTACGATGCGTACGGCAGGGTATTTTCTGAAGGTGCGGCGCCGAGCGGTGGGCAAGGGGGTTTTGGCGGGTTTTCCGCCGAAGGCGGAGGGTTTGATTTTTCTGATTTTGTGCGTCGTGCTGGGTTTGGCGGCGGAAGCGGCGCGCAAGTTGAATTTGATTTGGGCGATATGTTTGGAGATATGTTCGGCGGCCGTTCAACAAGTTCACGACGACCGACGCGCGGGCGCGATATCTCCATTGATGTAGAACTCGCATTTCCAGAGGCAGTATTCGGCGCCGAGCGCCGCGTGCTCATTGGAAAGACCGCATTGTGCAACACTTGCCGCGGCTCTGGCGGCAAGCCAGAGGCGGGACAGAAAACCTGCGACACTTGCAACGGTAAAGGACAGGTACGCGAGACGCGCCGCTCATTTTTCGGTTCTATGCAAACCGTGCGCCCTTGTACCGCGTGCCGCGGTAAAGGGCAAGTACCTTCGGAGAAATGTACGGTGTGTCATGGGCACGGAGTGATGAAAAAACAGGAAGAAATTTCCGTCCGTATTCCGGCGGGCATTGAAGACGGTGAAGTTATCCGCATGGCGGGCGCGGGAGAAGCGGTGGCGAGCGGCACGGCAGGGGATTTGTATATCAAGGTGCATGTGGGCAAACACTCACTCTTCCGCAAAGAAGGCGCAAACTTGATTACCGAATTGCCGATTAAACTTTCCACGGCATTATTGGGAGGAGAATACGCGTTGAAAACACTAGACGGCGATATGACAGTTAAGATTCCGGAAGGAATCACACACGGCGAGATTTTGCGCGTGCGCGGAAAAGGTGTACCAGTTTCCGGAGGAAAGCGCGGAGACCTTCTCATCAAAATCAAAATTGACTTGCCGAACAAACTCTCTAAAAGCGCGAAACATCTGGTTGAAGAGTTAAAGAAAGAGGGGATATAATGGATTTTCGCCCCCATAGCTCAACGGATAGAGCGCAAGCCTCCGAAGCTTGAGATAGCGGTTCAATTCCTCTTGGGGGTATGTGTGAACAATTTTTTCTTTATTTCTCCGCTTATATTGCAAAAGGCAATCTGGCACGCGACGCGCGCCGTTTTGTTTTTGTTTTGCAAGTTTGAGGTGCAAGGTCTTGGAAATCTAGAATCGCAGAGGCACCAGATGTCTAAATTGCAGACATCTGGTGCCGAAAAAGGCAGAGGAGTAATCTTTGCAGCGAATCATTCAAGCGAATTGGATGCGATTGTTGTTCCTGCGGCGCTCCCATTTCTTTCGCCACTTTTGCCGATATTTTATGTATCTCGCCCGCGTGCGTTTTATAAAACATCCGGTTGGAGGCAGATTTTCTATGGCGGATTACTTTTTAAATTATGGGGCTCGCATCATGCAACTGCTGGTTTTAAGGACTACGAGAAGTCGCTCGCGACACACATAAATATACTTGAAAAAGGCGGGAGCGTTTTAATCTTTCCTGAGGGGCGCAAGACGCGCGATGGAAATATAGGAAAAGAAGCACATGGCGGTGTCGCATATCTTGCGTACCGCACTGGCTGTTCTGTTGTGCCAGTGCGCATTTTCGGCGATTTTAATATGACGCTCGGCGATTTCTTATTGCTCCGGAGGCATATCGTTGCCGTATTCGGCACGCCAATTGTTTTACCGGAGAATGACCAGAAGAAATATCAAAAAGAAGCCGGAATAATTTTGTCGGCTATTGCCGCGTTGCATCCAAAAAAATAGACGGCACAAAGTGCCGTCTGTGCTTTGTTTTACCTCGCAAAGATGTTTTCTCGCACTTGTTCGTGTTGCGGTAGTGGCGTACGCTCTTGAAACGCCATGACAGATGCACTCCAGTATATATGCCCATTTCTCTGTGGTAGCGCGGAATTGACTTTTTTGAGTTCTACCGTTCGTATTGCCCTCTGACATGAATTACAGAGCATGTATGGGTTGTATCGTGAGAGTATACAATTACATCCCGCACATTTTTTGTTTTCCGGAAATTGTTCTGGCCGCTTTCCCGTGGAAGCGCACGCTTCCGCCAAACTCATTGCTTTAATATCTGGTATGTCAATCCCATTTTGCATAAGATCTTTCTTTTTCTTATCCGTTAGGCATACTATCATTGTAAAAGACAATTGCAATTGTTTTCCACACCCCCGCTTGACATCAAAAACAATAGGTATACGATATAAGGATACTATGAATTTAACGCGCACACAACGCACTGGTGTCATGTATTTCTGGCACCTTATCCGCAAGCTTTCCTCTGGAGAGTTGATTTGTGCATTGCGCGCTTCCTAAATATACTTTTACGCAAAATACCAATCAGCCCTCCAGACACGGAGGGCTGTTTTGTTCCCGCCTCATCGGCGGGTCGCCGGAGAGGCGACTTTGAAATATCTCTTTACCAAAAAAACCAAAACGAAAGGCATAAAAATGAAGGTAAAAAATAACGGTTCGAGAGTTCGGCGAAGCGCCGACAAATCTCGAAAACTCCGTGTGGCGTTTACCAACGGAAACAACAAACCGCGCGATGTAAAAATCTGGATGCAATGGTGGACCCGCACCGACCCGCATTTCCTGTAAGAAAAAATTTCAGGAGAGCCGCCAACGAGTGTTGGATGGTTCGTTACGACAAAAATCGTTTAGATCATAACCATTATGATTCACTACGGCGATAAAGTGTGGTAAGTCGCTAAAAGGCGACCCGCCCTAGAGGCGGAGAGATAGTTCACCCCCGACCTTTGGATTTTACATCCAAAGCGTCGGGGTTACTTACAATCAAATCTTCAAACACCGCCCTCGATGTTTGAAGCCCATCAACATCGGGGGCGGAAATTAGAATTATGCAAAAAGTTCACGCATATCTCAAAAAAGAATATCCGCGATTCCTTGAGGAACTCAAGGAGTATGTCTCGCTTGCGAGTGTATCCGCGAGCGGCGATAAAAAGCAGATGCAAAAGTGCGCGGAGTGGCTTCTTGCACATTGTCGCAAGATAGGTCTTTCTGCAACGCTGTACCCAACAGCAGGAAATCCTGTACTTGTTGCAACTACAAAAGGCAGTGCAGCAAAAAAACTTCACTATATTGTCTATGGCCACTACGATGTTCAACCGCCGGAGCCGCTTGAACTCTGGAAAACGCCTCCGTTTACGCCGACAATTCGCGGTGGTAAAATTTTTGCGCGTGGCTCCTCCGATAACAAAGGACAGCACTTTGCGCACCTAAAAGCAGTAGAAGCGTATATTAAAACATATACGCCTTTACCGTGCGACATTTCGTTTGTGATTGAAGGGGAGGAGGAGGTAGGCAGTTCCAACTTATCGTTCTTTTTGAAGAAAAACAAAAAGATGCTCGCGGCAGACGGCGTGGTCATTTCCGATACGAATATGCCCTCGCTTAAAACACCTGCAATAACCTACGCGCTTCGCGGTATTGCCGCGTTTGAGATTACGCTGCGAGGTCCAGATCGCGATGTGCACTCCGGCTCGTACGGCGGCTCTATTGAGAACCCTGCGCTAGCGTTAGCGCACCTTCTCGCAACACTCCGCGATAAAAAAACAGGCAAAATTCTTGTGAGCGGGTTCTACGATGGCGTGTGCGCACTTTCGGCGAAAGAACGCAAAGCGATGCACGAAGATGATGCGGGAGATGCGGAACGCTATCGCGCATTCCTTAAAGTTCCGTGCTTGTTTGGAGAAAAAGGATTTAGTCACATTGAGCACACAACGATTCGCCCGACAATTGAAATAAATGGGCTCACGAGCGGGTATCAGGGTATTGGCTCAAAAACCATCGTACCGTCGCTTGCGCACGCGAAAATCACAATGCGATTGGTACCGCATCAGGAACCGCAGAAAGTTATTGCCGCTGTGAGGAAGCACCTCACGACGCATTGTCCGACGACGGTAACGATGGAAATAAAAAACGGGCATGGAGCCGAGCCGTACTTCTTTGAGCCGACGAGCGCCGCGGTCAGCGCGGCGGAGCGCGCCATAAAGCGCGTATTCGGTGCGCAGCCACGCTTTATACGCGAGGGCGGTTCTATCCCTGTTGTAACGGATTTCAAGAAAATCCTTGGCGTTCATAGTTTGCTTATCGGACTTGCGCTTCCCGACGACAACGCGCACTCTCCGAACGAAAAATTTGAACTTGCAAACTTCAAGCGCGGCATGGCGCTCGGCGCGGAACTCTGGCAGGAGCTTGTGCTATAATATGCGCATGTTCAAAAAGATACTTTTATCGGGAATCAAGCCGTCGGGCAGGCCGCATATCGGCAACTATTTCGGCGCGATGAAGCAGTTTGTGGAAATGCAAACCGCGCACCACTGCTTTTTTATGATTGCTGACTACCACGCGCTCAACATCATTCAAGACCCAAAAGTGATGCGCGAAAATATAATCAACCTTGCGATTGATTACTTGGCGATTGGTATTGACCCAACGCAATCAATTCTGTTTAAACAATCGGATGTATCTGCACACACCGAACTCGCGTGGATTTTTGATACGATTATTACTGTACCGTACTTGGAACGCGCGCATGCGTACAAAGATGCCGTGGCGAAAAAGAAAGAGGCAAGCGTCGGGCTTTTTAATTACCCAGTGCTTATGGCGGCAGATATTTTGCTTTATGATACGGATGTCGTTCCAGTCGGCGCAGACCAAAAACAGCATGTGGAAATTGCGCGAGACATCGCGGAAAAATTTAATCGTATTTATGGCGAGACCTTTAAATTGCCGGTGGCACATATTATGAAAGAAGTTGCGGTCGTGCCTGGTATTGATGGGCAAAAAATGAGTAAAAGTTACGGCAACACGATTCTGCTCTTTGCAGAAGATTCCGATATAGAAAAGCTTGTGATGAGCATTGTGACGGACTCAAGCGCGGGCGTTCCGAAAAATGTGTATGAGATTCACAAACTCTTCCGCACTGAGTCCGAACTCGCAAAACTGTACGAGGAAAAAGCGGGGAAGTATAAAGAACTGAAAGACGCACTCACCGCCGATATGAAAAAGTTCATTGCCCCGCTCCGCGAAAAACGCAAAGCGATTGCTGGCGACACGGCGCGCGTCCTCCAAATTCTCAAAGACGGAGGCGAGCGCGCTCGCGCCATTGCACAAACGAAAATGGAAATGGTGCGCGAGAAGATTGGTGTTAAGTTGTATTAAAAAGAAAACCGCAGACATTATTGTCTGCGGTTCAGGGTTCTGTTTGAGTGTTCGAAGACCAACAAACCCTAATAAAGTGGCATTGTCTGAGGGCAACACCTTCCTCGGACTGTATTCATGAGTCCGAAAAACTCTGTATCCGGATTGGCACCTTTCCGAAGTCTTCCCGTGATTTCCTGGATAAAAAAACGAATTTCGGCGGCACCGCGAGCTTCGCAGAGACAGAGAGCCCCTCTCTGCGTATACAACTCTCCGAGTTGCTGATACACCAGAGCAACTCGTGAAAGTGAATCAAGGTTCGCCTGAATCGCATGTCCCTTGGCCTTTCCCCACTTGGAATCTTTGTAGTCCGCCACAATTCCGTTAAGCAGTTCCTCTGCCTCTTGGGTGCTTATTTCGTGATCTGTTTTCATTTCTTTCACTTTCAGTTGAGTGAGATTTTGTTTGTTTAAGAACATCTGGCGTTCGCCAGCGTCTGCTGAAAGCATAGCACTATCCGTACATCTTGTCAAGCGTTTTCCGACCCCTGTTTTACCTATCCCCAGAGCCGTATTTTTGGTATGATTTTGCTATGTGCTCTAGTCGTTCGCCGAACGGGCGCTAGGGCTTGGGTTGCGAAAGAGATTATGGCGCTTATCAGTCGCAACCGACGCCGCGAGGCTCCACCCGTGCGCCAAACTGTCGCCGTGAAGTTCGGATGTACCGGCGCCAGCGGGAGTAAAAACATACCAACATTCTGCAGAATGTTGGTATGTTTTTTATGGTGTTAGAGATAATGGTCGGTGTAGGATTTACAGCAAATACTTGGTATACTGGTAAGCGCATAAACAATGGTGGAAAAAATTAAAACCGCAAAGCAATTGGAGAGGCATTTCAAAGGCGCGGCAAATCACTGGCGCATTGAGATTTTGTTTTTGATTCAGAAAAATCCGAAGGTTGCTTTGGGTAATATAGCCGACCGTTTGGATTGCGACATTAAAACAATATCGGAACATGTGAGAAAGTTGTCGCAATCTGGATTAGTTAATAAAAAGTATAAGGGCAGGGAAGTGGAGCATACGCTCTCGCCCTACGGAGAAAAGTTCTTTGCTTTCTTAAAATCATTCTGACATTCTGCAGAATGTTGGTATGTTTCCATAGGGGGTGGGAATACAAAATCTTTGTTACTATAGTAACTATGAAAAACAGAACGCTCATAAAGGACTTGAAAGAGCATGTTGGCACAGAGGTTACGATTGCCGGGTTTGTGGATGTGCGACGCGACCACGGTAAACTAATTTTTATTGATTTGCGCGATGCGTCGGGCAAAGTGCAGATGGTTGCGCTTCCGAATCATAAAGAAGCACACGAACTCGCGGCTACCGTCCGCCCCGAGTGGGTGATTGCCGTTACCGGAAAGGTGAACAAGCGGCCAGAGAAGATGGTCAACAAAGACGAGCCAAACGGCGAGATTGAGATGGAAGTATTGGAAATCAATGTGTTGGGGAAGGCGAAAGAATTGCCGTTTGAACTCGGCGCCGACACAAATATAGATACACACTTGGATTATCTCCCGCTCACCTTACGCGACAAAAAACATACAGCAATTTTCAAAGTACAAGCGTATACTGTGAAAGCATTCCGCGAGTTTTATACGCGCGAAGGTTTTACAGAGTTTCAAGCGCCAAAACTTATCGGAGACGATGCGGAGGGTGGGGCGAACTCGTTTGATGTTTCGTATTTCAAGCACACGGCGCACTTGGCGCAATCGCCACAGCTCTACAAGCAGATTATGGTCGGCGTGTTTGAGCGCGTCTTTACAGTCGGCAATGTGTATCGCGCAGAGAAACACAGTACCACGCGGCATATCAATGAATATACGAGTTTGGATATTGAGTTTGGATTTATTACCGACCATACGGATGTGATGGAAATTGAAAATCGTTTTCTTTTGCATTTGGAAAAAGAACTAAAGGCGCAGTGCGCTGAGGAGTTCGCATGTTTGGAGGAAGAAATTCCTGCAGTGCCAAAAAAGATTCCGTCAATGAAATTAACTGACGCGCTTACGCTAATCAAAAAAGAAACTGGTGCGAACAAAACCGACGCTATGGACCTAGACCCAGAAGACGAGCGATGGCTTTGCGAGCACGCAAAAAAAGAGCATAAATCTGACTTTATATTCATCACGCATTTTCCTACCGCAAAGCGCCCGTTCTATACATACCGTGACGAAGCGAACCCGATGTATACCAAAGGGTTTGACCTTCTGTTTCGCGGCGTTGAGATTACGACTGGCGCACAGCGCATTCACGACTACGACGCGCTCATCGCATCGCTCAAAGAAAAGGGGCTGGACCCCGAAAAGTTCTCGTTTTATTTGCAAGCATTCAAGTACGGAATGCCGCCGCACGGAGGCTTCGGTATGGGGTTGGAACGGCTGACCCAAAAGCTCTTGGGCCTTTCAAATGTCAAAGAAGCGACCCTTTTCCCTCGCGATCTGAACCGCATTGACACGCTATTGTCAAAATAAAAATGTCTGCGTTTACGGTAAAGCATGAAAAGTTTGAGGGGCCATTGGATGTGCTTTTGGATTTGATTGAGGGGCGCAAGCTTCATGTAAGCGATGTGTCGCTGTCCGTCGTGGCGGACGATTTCATTGCGTACGCAAAACAGTTTGAAGAGTTTCCAATTGCCGAAGGCGCTTCTTTTATTTTGGTCGCTTCAACGCTTCTTTTGATAAAATCAAAATCGCTCTTGCCGTCTCTTGAGCTCACAGTGGAAGAGAAAATAGACATTGCAGAGCTTGAAGCGCGCCTCGCGCTGTACCAGAAAGTGCGCTGGTATGCGGGGAAGTTGCGCACCCGTTTCGGTAAACATATCTTGTTTTCTCTTGAGGCGCGCGAGCGCTCTCCGCTTTTTACTCCCTCTCCGTCAACTACTATTGCGTCGCTCGCGGAGGCACTCCGCTCGCTCCTTATGAACTTGCCGCGCGTTGCGGCGCTTCCGAAAGTCGTTGTGGAAAAAGTACTCTCGCTTGATGATACGATTGCGCGCTTAACTGGGCGGATTCAGGCGTGCCTCCGTTTAGGTTTTCGTGATTTCGCGGGAGCACTCGGCGCAAAAGCAAAAAAAGAAATCATCGTGAGTTTTCTTGCGATGCTTGAGCTTATCCGCCGAGGCGCCATTCGCGTGACACAAGAAAAGCATTTTGACGATATACTAATGGAAACAAATGAAGTCGGCGTACCAAAATACCAATGAACATTGATGCACAACTAGAAGCCATTCTTTTTTTTAAAGCAGAATCCGTGAGCATAAAACAGCTTGCGGATATTTTAGGTGTTGATAAAAAAACAGTTGAGGCGGGGCTTGCAGTTCTTGAAGCACATCTCGCTGGAAGAGGCGTGTCGTTCGTGCGTGCGGGAGACGAAGTGGAATTGCGCACCGCTCCAGAAACAAGCGCGCTCGTAGAAAAGATTTTGCAAGAAGAACTCGCGCGTGATGTGGGGAAGGCGGGTGCGGAAGCGCTTGCGGTCGTGCTTTACCGCGCATGTGCGACGCGGCGCGAGATTGATTGGATTCGTGGCGTCAATTCCACATTTACTCTACGCGAGCTCGCGGCACGCGGACTGGTCGCGCGCAAGACGAACCCAAAAGACGCGCGCGGATTTGTGTATGAACCAACACTTGAGCTTCTCGCGCATCTCGGTGTGTCGCGCGTTGAAGAATTACCGGACTATGCTGTCGCGAAAAAAGAACTTGACGCATTTGCCGCTAAAACAGAGAATAAACAAGATGAATGAATCGCATCACCAATTTCGTTTTTTTGCTTCGTTTGCTGTCGCTGGCGCCTTAGTAGGTGCGCTTGCTGGTGTGTCTTCTCCATCTTCTTTGCGATTTGCCGAAGAAAGAGCGCCGGGTGCGGCGTATGCGATAATAGGGGCCGCAATTACTGCTCCATCTCCGTTTGATGAAGTAGTGCTCACGGCTGGCGCGGCGGAAGTGTTTGATGTTTCAACCGGCAAGACGATTTTTGAGAAAAATGCGGATGCCCAGCTTCCACTTGCTTCGCTCACAAAAATAATGACTGCGGTGACCGCGCTCGCTATCGCGCCAAGCTACGCACTTGTTCCGCTCAACAACGAACAGTGGCCTCTCAAGGACTTGCTTTCGTTCTCTCTGGCGGCATCCTCAAATGAGGGAGCCGCCGCGGCGGCAGCAGTTGCCGGGAGTTTTGTTTCTGGCGGCGGAGACCTATCAGATAATAGAAATCAATTTATTACGGCAATGAACGGCGAATCGGAAAAGTTTGGACTTACCGAAACATATTTTCTAAACGAAACCGGATTGGATGAAAGCGAAGGACTCGCCGGCGGGTACGGTTCTGCACACGATGTAGCGCGCCTGATTTCCCGTGCGTACCTCACGCATCCCGAGCTTTTTGACGCGACCACGAAGCAGACATCGTTGTTTACGAAAGAAAATGGTAACAAGCACGAAGCCGACAACACGAACAAAATTGTAACAGACATCCCCCTGCTTCGCGCGTCCAAAACAGGACTTACTGACCTTGCTGGCGGCAATTTGGCGATTGTATTTGACGCAGGCGTTGGGAAGCCAATTGCCATCGCGGTACTCGGCTCTACAGAAGATGAACGGTTTGAGGATGTAAAGACACTGGTCGCCGCAACGCTCCAGTATTTGCAGAAAGACGACCCTAAATAAATATCTTTATGATTTTAGATGTAGTAAAAACACTTCTACCTGGAGTTATCTCGTTTGCAATCGGCATCGGCTTTGCGCCGGTGTTGACGAATTTTTTGTATACGCGCAAAATGTGGAAAAAGCGCGCAGGCAAACGCGCGCTTGACGGAAATGACGCGCCTATTTTCAACAAACTACACGAAACGCGCGAAGTCGGCACACCGAAAATGGGCGGGGTAGTGGTGTGGGTCGCCGCATGTGCAACCGCGCTTCTCTTGTGGCTTCTACCGCTACTTGTTTCTTCAGAACTCTTCTCAAAACTGGACTTCGTGAGCCGTGGCCAAACATGGCTCCCACTTGCAGCACTTCTTTTGGGAGCGTTGGTTGGATTAGTAGATGATTTTCTGGAAGTGCGCGGAGCGGGAGGAATCTCGCTTAAGAAGCGTCTTATTGCCGTTACCGTTATTTCACTACTTGCCGCGCTTTGGTTTTTTGTCAAACTAGAAACTAGCGCGGTATCGTTTCCGTTTGTTGGTGAAGTGCAAGTCGGAATGTTTTTCATTCCGCTTTTTATCTTGATTGCGCTCGCGGTGTATTCTGGAGGTGTGATAGACGGCATAGACGGTCTTGCCGGAGGCGTGTTTGCGATTATGTTCGGAGCATATTCTTTGATTGCTTTTTTCCAAGACCAATTCAACCTCGCCGCGCTTTGCGCGGCGCTCGTGGGCGGCATTCTTGCGTTCCTCTGGTTCAACATTCCGCCAGCGCGCTTTTATCTTTCCGAAACCGGCACGATGGCGCTCACACTCGCATTAACAATTGTCGCGTTTATGACTGACGCCGTAGATGGCGGAAAAGGTATCGCCGTGCTTCCGATTATCGCCGCCCCGCTTTTGCTCACCACCCTTTCCAACATAGTGCAGGTGGCATCAAAAAAGTTCAGAGGCAAGAAGGTATTTCTAGTCGCGCCACTGCATCACCACTTTGAAGCGCTCGGCTGGCCGCCGTACAAAGTAACCATGCGCTATTGGGTGCTTTCGGTCCTTTTCGCCATGGTCGGCACGATTGTGGCGCTGATTGGATAGTATCATAAATTCCCCCCTCCCCACGCTTATTGGCTGTTTTCAGCACTCTTCCAGTTAATTGCTATAGCAAGTAGTTGGAATAGTGAACATGGTGTGTAGTAAAAAAACAGACAAAGAAAAACCAGCTTCATCAAAATCGAGTAAAAAACAGTGATACAATAATAAAACTCGTTTAATTTTAGGCACCCGATGTTTGCCCGCCATCCCGCCTCATCGGCGGGTCGCCGAAGAGGAGACAACATCGGGTGCCATACGAATATGCGCAGAAAACAATCTGTTGACCGAATTTTTCTTTTTATCGCAGGACTGCTTGTCGTCGGCGGGTATGTCATTTTCACTTCCGCCTCGTTTGGATTATTACTCAAAGAAGGAGGGTTGTTTGCGAGCACGGCGCTCACGCAATTTGCAAGCATTGCGCTCGGGCTCGTCTGTTGCGCCATCGCCGCGCGCATCCCTCTTTCGTTTGTAAAAAAGTACGCATGGGTTATAGGCATCGCCGCCACTATACCGATGGTTCTGTTGCTGATTCCTGATATCGGCGTTTCTTACGGAGGAGCACAGCGGTGGTTCTCGCTTTTTGGCGTTTCCGTTCAGCCGGGAGAAATTTTCAAACTCGCATTTGTCATTGTACTTGCTGCTTGGCTCGCGCAAGGAAACGCCGCTCGAGAGATACATCATCGGAAGACATTTTTAATTTTCTTTCTTTTTCTGATTGTTGCCGGTGCTCTCTTTCTCTCACAGCCCGATACCGATTCGTTTGCAATTGTGATTGCCGCAGGAGCCGCACTTTACGCAGTCGGCGGTTATCCGATGAAGCATTTACTAACGCTCGGCATTGTAGGGCTCATAGGCGCGACAGTGCTTTTTTCCGTTCGGCCGTATTTGTTGGAGCGTCTCACGGTTTTTATCAATCCCGACCGTGACCCGCTTGGCGCCAGCTATCAACTGCAGCAATCGCTTATTGCTATTGGGAGCGGCGGGCTTACCGGCAAAGGGTTTGGGCGGAGCGTGCAGAAATTTGACCGCTTGCCTGAGCCAACGAGCGACTCCATATTCGCCGTCTTCGGCGAGGAGTTCGGCCTCATCGGGACGCTCTTGCTTGTTTTACTTTTTACCGGACTTGCGTTCCGAGGGCTTCGCATCTCAGCGCGTGCGCCTGATGCGTTTGAACGGCTCTTGGCGCTCGGGTGCACGACCCTCATCACCGGCGCTGCGTTTCTCAACTTCTCCTCAATGCTGGGGCTCTTTCCGCTCTCGGGCTTGACGCTTCCGCTCATCTCTCATGGTGGCACCGCGATGATCGCCGCGCTCATTGAAGTTGGGTTGATTTTGAATGTCTCGCGGCATTTAAAGTGATACAATGCGCGTATGAAAATCGTATTTACCGGAGGCGGAACAGGCGGGCATTTCTACCCGATTATTGCGGTAGCGGAGGAAGTGCGCGCGCTTGCGCGCGAAAAGCGACTCGTGGAGCCGCAGCTCTATTTTTTTTCCCCTGACCCGTGCGACGCGGGGCTTTTGGCGAAACATAATATCATCTTTGTTCAAACGCCTGCCGGCAAGCTCCGGCGCTATACGGACAAGAAAAATATCATTGACGCATTCACCACCGCGTGGGGTGTCGTCAAAACCCTCTGGCTTCTTTTTTATCATTATACTGATGTGGTGTTCGGCAAAGGCGGGTACGGGAGTTTTCCAACTTTGCTTGCCGCGCGCATCCTCCGCATTCCGGTCGTGATTCACGAATCCGACTCCGTGCCGGGCAGGGTGAACCGCTGGGCGGGGAAGTTTGCCGCGCGCATCGCGGTTTCGTTTGCGGATGCCGCGCAGTTTTTCCCGCCAGAGAAAACCGCATGGACCGGACATCCGGTGCGCAAAGCATTACTTTTGCCGAGCGCAGATGGCGCGCGCATATTTTTAAAACTGGAAGCAAATGTTCCAGTGCTCCTGGTGCTCGGCGGCTCGCAAGGAGCGCAGGCAATCAACGAGCTTATTCTTTCTTCGCTCTCCAAACTCACCGAACAGTTTCAGATTATTCATCAGACCGGAAAAGAAAACCTTGCCGAGGCGGCGGCGCGTGGCCTCGTCATCTTGGAAGGAAGCGGCCGCGTCGTGCGTTACCATCCGTTTGCATTTCTAGATGAAGAGGCGCTTCGTATGGCGGCATCTGCCGCATCGCTCGCTGTCTCGCGCGCCGGCTCAACGATTTTTGAAATTGCCGTCTGGGGTTTGCCATCCATTGTTATTCCCATCACCGAATCAAATGGCGACCATCAGCGCAAAAATGCGTATGTATATGCGGAGAATGGCGCGGCGGCTGTCTTGGAAGAAACAAATCTCTCGCCAGCGCTCTTTCTTGCGGAAATTGCGAAAATTATGGGCGATGAGGGCCGCCGCGCCGAGATGGCGCGCGCCGCGCGCGCGTTCGCGAAGCAAGACGCCGCGCTCGTGATTGCCGAGAAGCTTCTTGAGATTGGGCTTTCACACGAAAAATAACTATATGAAAAAAGAACACAAAGTCATCGTTCGATTTGCGCCGAGCCCCACGGGGCCGCTTCACATCGGCGGCGCGCGTACCGCGCTCTTTAATTATATTTTCACCAAACAGCACGGCGGCTCGTTTATTTTACGCATTGAAGATACCGATAAAGAACGCTCGGAGAAGAAATATGAAGAAGATATTTTTAGCGGGTTAAAATGGTTAGGGATAAAACCAGATGACATATATCGCCAGTCGGAGCGAACAGACATATATCAGAAACACCTCACTACGCTAATAAAATCTGGCGCGGCGTATGTGTCAAGAGAGCCAAAAAAGATAACTAACACCACCACCCCGCCCTTCGGGCACCCCTCCTCAACTGAGGAGGGGATGATAGAAGTCGTCCGATTTAAAAATCCCAACAAGCGCGTTTCGTTTCAAGATATTGTGCGCGGGGAGGTTTCTTTTGATACGACAGAACTTAAGGATTTCGTCATCGCCAAGTCGGTTTCTGAGCCGCTGTACCACCTTGCGGTTGTGGTGGATGACTTTGAAATGGGAGTCACACACATCATCCGCGGAGAAGACCATATCTCCAACACCGCGCGGCAGATTTTAATTCAGGAATCCATCGGTGCGCCGCGCCCCGCGTACGCGCATCTGCCTTTGATTTTAGCGCCTGACCGTTCCAAACTTTCCAAACGAAAACACGGAGAATCGGTATCGCTCGCACATTATAGAAACGCAGAGATTGCGCCGGAAGCAATGGTAAATTTCCTCGCGTTGCTTGGCTGGCATCCATCTGGAGATGCAAGCGAGGTCTTGTCGTGGAGCGACCTCCTTCAGCATTTTAGTTTGGAACGCGTGCAAAAAGGTGGAGCGATGCTGGACTCCAACAAACTCAACTGGCTCAACAAGCAGTATGCAAAACAGCCACGGTGAAATCTTTTGGCGCGTTGCCGCCATATTATGCGCGCTTACTACGCTCGCCGTTTTGCCTGTGTATTCAGATATCGCGGACTTACAAACCAAAATCAGCGAGCGCAACGAGCAGATTGCGGCTCTTGAAAAAGAAATTGCCGCCTATCAGGGCGAACTTGACAAGCTCGGTGGGGAAGCGAACTCTTTGAAAAATGCGATTGCGGAGTTGGACTTGACACGCAAAAAGCTCCTTGCGGAAATCAAGGCAACAGAGAGCAGAATAAGTGCAGCCACTCTTTCCATAGACGCGCTCACAGAAAATATAGGAGTGCAAGAGAAGCGTATTGGGCGCGGAAACGCGGGACTGGAGAAAGCGCTCCGCCTACTTGCAGAGGGGCATCGCGAAAGTCCTGTAGAGATTTTTTTGAATGAAAACGGGTTTTCAGGTGCGTGGCGCGAAGCGGAGGCGCTTCGCGCGGTTGAAGCGCGGCTTGCAGACAGCATTCGTGGTGTTAAAGAATTAAAAGCCGAGTTGGAAGAGAACCGTGCCGAAATTGACGCAAAAAGAAAAGAGCTCACCGCGCTTAAAAACGAGCGCGCGGACCGCAAACGAATTGCAGACGGAGAGCGCACAACACAGCAGGCGTTTTTGACCGCGACAAAAAACAAAGAAACAAATTACAAAAAATTACTGCAAGACAAATTGGCGCTCCGCGAAGCGTTTGAAAACGAGCTTTTGGAATACGAATCGCAGTTGAAGTTTGAACTAGACCCGTCGCGCCTGCCGCAGGTGGGCTCCGGAGTGTTGCGCTGGCCGCTGGACGCGATAAAAATTACACAATACTTTGGCGCTACGGCATTTGCGAAAAGCGGCGCGTACAACGGGAGCGGACACAACGGCGTTGACTTTCGCGCCGGCGTTGGAACGCCGATTAAGACCGCGCTCTCTGGTGTGGTAAAAGGAGTTGGCGATACCGACCGCACCTGTAGCGGCGCTTCTTACGGAAAGTGGATTTTAATTGAACACAGCAACGGGCTTACGACCCTCTACGCCCACCTTTCGCTCATCCGCGTTTCCGAAGGGCAGGGCGTTTCTACTGGCGAAGTGGTCGGCTACAGTGGCGCAACTGGGTACGCCACTGGTCCGCATCTTCACTTCACCGTGTTTGCAACACAAGGTGTGCAAGTCGCCACGCGCCCAAGCCGTGTGTGTGGGCGCAATTATATTATTCCGGTTGCCAACCCCGGAGCTTACCTCAACCCTCTGTTGTATTTGTAGTAACAACCCCTCTGGCCGTAGTCAGAGGGGTTTTTCTTTTCAGATAGCGGTTTTATGCTGTCTGCTTTGACGCTGGGGCTTTTCAAATTTCCACGGACGAATCGGCCCATGCGGACCTTCCTTCCGGAAAATCACAAATTTTAGCCCGAATTCTGGCGCGGTAGCCAGAAATCTTTTCACTGTTGAATTTGTTCTTATCCGTGTTTTACACTACACTTATCTTTATGTCATGTCAATCGTCTAATTCGCGCGAATAAGCATATAAGAGTCGGAGCTGTTTTTGTTTGTCAAAATAAAAAAGTGGATAAATGATTTTGCGTTGAGGAAAAAGTGTTAAATAATAACCTCCTATGCTGAAAATACTAAAGTGGGGCGTGGGAGTGGTGCTGGTTGCGTTTATTGCACTGGTGGTGGGGCTCGCGATATATTTTGTGAAGCAAGATAAGACGGAGACGCAGGTGGAGAAGATTCATAATACGAATGTTGTTGAGACAGGAAGGGGAATTGCGGCAGCAAAAATCATGAGCGCGTTCGCAAGTATTTTTGAGAGTACGCCTATTGTCATAGACAACACTTTCGCTGGGGCTGCGATTGCGCTTGTAAATATCGTTCCGGAGCCAGTATCTCTACCTTCCAACATTCCTAGGAATGTTGGAATATCAGAGCAAGTAACAGTTGTACCACAAAAAACAAAGACAGCAATTGCGCCGCCGCCAAAGGCGGCGGCGCCAGTCCAGCTTCCTCTTACTGTTCCCGCGCCACCGACCATTGTTACTGCCCCGACTCCATCTCAACCAACCACCAACCCCATCTACGACCCGTTTCCGATTCCAATCGGTCCAGACGGGTTTCGTGGTGGAGGCGGTGGAGGAGGAGGTGGTTCGACTTCGCTCACCACAAGCAGCACTAGTGCAAGTCCAGCACCAGCCCCCGCCCCCACACCAACTCCGTATGTTCCATCTGCAGGAGACATTGTGCTCAACGAAATATATTGGTACGGTTCTGACATACCTGCGACGGGTTCGGAGGATGAATGGATTGAACTCTACAACAAAACAAGTAATACCGTGTCTCTCTCTGGCTGGACGCTCTACTCAGCAGATGGCGCGCCCTACATTCAGCTGTCTGGCAGCATTGCATCAGGCGTATATTACCTAATTGAACGGAAGAACAGCGGAGAAACAAACGAAGCGAGTGAATCACCCATCGCCAATGTAACAGCTGACTTGTGGACGAGTTTTGGTTCAGGACTAGGAGATATGTCTGGCGAGCATCTTTACCTGTCGTACTTTTCTGGAACCGCGACTTCTACGATAGATGAATTAGACTTTTCTGCATGCGGCGGCTGGTGCGGCATTGGGGGAGGAGGCAACTATCTCTCTATGGAGCGCAAGGCACCAGATGTATCTGGACTCACCAGTGACGGCTGGGCAGCCAATAGAGGAGACCGCAACAACATCAAAAACGGAACAGACCAAGCAGGGGGAAGTATTCGTGGGACCCCGAGAGCCAGAAACTACGCCAACTATCTCGTGAACTACGGAAGCGACCTTACCTCAGGCACCCTCACTCTTACCGCTACCGGCAGTCCGTACTTCGTGGACAACGCATGGTTCACCGTAGCGAACGGAGCTACGCTATCGCTCCAATCCGGCGCGGTAATCAAGTTCCTCAGTACCGCAGGCATCAAGGTGAACGGCAATCTCACAACATCAGGAACTGCATCTTCTCCCTCAATCTTTACCAGCTACTTTGATGATACATATGGTGGTGATTTCAACAGAGATGGTTCGAATACCTCACCACAAGCAGGTGATTGGTACGGCATCCAGTATCTCGCGGGCAGTACCGGTACGCTCTCATACGGTACCGTGCGCTATGGAGGCAAATTCTCCGGAGGAGAACAGAAGGCAAACATCTACATTACGAACTCCTCTCCCACAATCAGCAACTCCATAATTGAATACGGCAAGACATACGGTATCTACCTAGACACCGCGTCCTCTACCGTCAGCAGTAATACTATTCGTTATCATACCACCGACACTCCCTCCTACGGCATCTATGGGAGCGGTGGAGCGCCCGCCATCTCCAGCAACACTATCACCGACAACTCCTACGGTATGAACTTCTGGGACACGAGGGGTACGATTAGCAGTAATACCTTTACGAACAACACCAGTGGAGCTTTCACCTGGGGAGGCGGACTCTCTGGAAGCGGGAGAATACAGAACAACTCTGGTTCAAGCAACGGTCAATGGAACGGTGTCCGTCTCTCTTCAGGCAACCTCCTCTCTGCCGGAGCTACCTCTACCTTCTCCAAGAACACCTCCTTCCCCTACATCATCCCGAGTACGATTACCATACCCACAGGAGCAGGTCTTATTGCTGAAGCGGGGAGCGTGTGGAAGACCGACCGCTATTCTCTAGAGGTATATGGACGACTGGAAGCGCAAGGAACTCCATCAAACCCAGTCATCTTCACCAACTGGGCAGACGACTCTGACGGAAGCGATGTTCACGGCACTGGCTCTACCACTCCGATTGCCTTGAACCCTTCCGGCATCTACCTGAAACCCAATGCGACCTCTGACTTCTTGAATACTACCATCCGCTATATGGACATCGGACTCAACTACGACTCCTCTCCCATTTCACTGGAGAATGTGTCGTTCATACACAACAGTACCGGTTTGTCCGCCGCAGTTGGAGCAATAATTGTCAAAGCCATCAATGTGAGTTTTGAGGGGAATGTGGCGACGAGTACGGTGCAGCTACCATAAGAGACACCCGATGTCTAAATTGCAGACATCGGGTGTTATTTTAACTTAATTCTTTTCTTACTTTCTCCACGAGATGCGTGTAGGTTTCGCGCGGGTCAGGCATAGGAATTGATAGGTAGCGACGCGGGTTTGGCGTTCTTATCACGCGATTGTACCCGCTAGCGGCTACATCAATAATAGAGAGATGGTCCCAACTGTTGGCGCAGAGCACGCGCTCTCCTCCACGCTCTTCAAGCAACTGCACGGTCTTTCCGCGCGCGTACGCGCGCGTATCTGAAGGCGGTTCATACATTGCATGAACAATCAGTTCATCGCTAACGATTCGCTCCATCTCCCCCTGTTGCGCTAAGTAGTAGTAGAGACCTTCCTTAGGATTAAGCGAATGATACGCCATATCTTGCGCACGCGCCCAATCCCCAGTTGAGTCATTCACCACTGCGTCAAAGGTATTCAACAGAAAGAGCTTGGTGGCCCAATCCAACCTCCGCCAGAGCTTCTGGTGATCGCTCTCAAGTTTATGCAGGGTGTCTTCCCAGATAATCAAGAGCGCGTCTGTAACCTCATCTCGGTGAGAGAAGAGCTCTATCGCACGCTCAAGATACAGCGCGAGCAGAGCCAACACGCTACGCGGTCCGCTCGTCACGCCGCGCAAGTGCCATTCGCGATTTGAGATCATCTTTATATCAGCAGGCGCATATGTTTCGTTATAGGTAATTTCTGGTAATGCATTGAGCTCTAACATCTCTAATATGCAACTTGTTGTGCCGAGACGGAGAAAAGTTGAAACCTCCGACATAGTTGCATCGCCGCAAATAAGATGAAGGCGGTCAAAACCTTTCACGCGCGCAAGCGATTCAGGGCGCAGATTCAAGACCGGACGATTCGTCGTGGTATCTGGATGTTGAGCTTGACATATCGTATGAGCTCGTTGTGAGATTTCAAAACGACTTTTTTCGTTGACCCATCCTGCGCCGCAGAGTACTGTGCGAGCAATGAGAAACGGAATCAAACGAGGCCAGACAGCGCGCTGTGCGCAGGTGAAGTAATTCTCATGTGCGCCGAAAGTATTGTCATACCAGTCGTTATTGTTGCAATATAATTCGGGTGAGTATCGCTCTCTGTGACAAATCACTTTTCCCGCTTCGTAATATGCAACAGCGGCAACGATGTTTGCGGTTTCAGGGCTTGCATATTCAACATGCCCTCTATCCTCATACACCTCTCCACCGTTTTGAAGCATTGCTGGAAGCCGGTCGTAGGCGATAATCGGATTATCACCGAGCAGTGTATTTTGTACGCCATATTCGCTTTCGGTTCCCATGATGCGTTTCCTCGCCACCATCGGCATAATGTCAAAAAGGGGAGTACGAGATGCAAGTTTGGCAAACACAGTATTTTTATCCATATGATGATCTTTCCGTAGCAAGTTTTCTAAGAACAATCTAACGGCAAGAATACTCTTTACTGTGCATAACACAACTTTTGAGTATGGTATAATTCTAGTATTAATTAAAATAATATATATATCGACGGGGATATCTACATGTACACGATGTACACATACGAACGAATGCGGTATTATTTTAGAATATGTCAGAAACTAAACATACAACAACGCATTCCAAAACCTCGCATCCGGAAAAAATACATGTACAATTTCCAGAAAAGATTGTGCTCGTTGGTTTTGGAAGTATAGGACAAGGAGTCCTGCCGCTTATCTTGCGACATATCGGCGTAGACAAGAAAGACATTACGATTGTTACGGGAGACGACCGCGGAAAAGAAATTGCTAAAAAAGAAGGGGTACACTTTGTTGTAGAACCCCTCAACCCGCAGAATTATCATAAGGTACTTGAACCACTTCTTGGAGAAAAGGGCTTTTTAGTAAATCTCTCGGTGGATGTTTCTTCAGTAAATCTCATCAAATTCTGTCAAGATAGAGGGACACTTTATATAGATACCTGCATTGAACCTTGGACTGGCGGATATGTTGACCCAACCCTTACTTTTACACAACGCTCCAATTTCGGATTGAGAGAAACGGCTCTTGCTCTTAAAAATCCTACAAACCCTAGTCCGACCGCAGTGATTGCGCATGGCGCGAATCCGGGGATTATCTCTCATTTTCTCAAGAGAGCGCTTCTTAATGTCGCGAAAGACACCGGTCACGAAGTGGAGACGCCGAAAAGTCGCGAGGAGTGGGCAAAACTTGCCAAAGATTTAGATATCAAGACCATTCACATTGCCGAATACGACACGCAGAAATCAGATAAACCGAAGAAAATCGGCTGTTTTGAAAATACATGGTCCGTGTATGGTTTTCATGCTGAAGGAGTCACACAACCATCAGAGCTTGGGTGGGGGACACACGAAAAGCACTGGCCGAAAGAAGCAAAAAAACATTCGGAGGAAAGACAATCTCCCATTTATATGGAGCGACCGGGGGCTATTACTTTCGTGCAAACATGGACACCGCTCCAAAAAAACTTTTTAGGCCGTCTTGTTACCCACAATGAATCTATATCAATTTCAGAATTCTTAACGCACAGGGAAGGGGATGTGGTTGTCTATCGGCCCACCGTTCACTATGCCTACCGACCATGTGACGCGGCGGTTTTGTCGCTTGAGGAGGCCTTTGGCAAGAATCGCCAGTTACAAGATGAACAAAAAATACTTTTGGATGAAATAGTAAGCGGTATGGACGAGCTTGGCGTCCTTCTTATGGGGCATAAAAAAGGAGCGTACTGGTATGGCTCGCAACTCACGATTGACGAAGCGCGGAAGCTCGCCCCCTACCAAAATGCTACTGGCCTTCAGGTAACCGCGGGCGTACTCGGGGCAATGGTATGGGCTATCAAGAATCCGCAGAGTGGTGTCGTAGAGGCGGATGATATTGATTTTGAATGTGTTATGAAGATCATTGAGCCCTATATGGGCAAAATGTACGATGAATATAGTGATTGGACGCCGCTTAAAGGGCGCGATGGTTTGTTTCCGGAGGAGTTAGATATGGAAGACCCGTGGCAGTTCAAAAACTTTAGAATACCCTAATGAAAAAAATAAATGAAAATAGGGGATTTGCGCCTGCGGCGCTTTTGGTACTGGCGATTGTGGTGCTCGCGCTCGGAAGCGCGATAGTCGGGTCGCCACCGAACACACAAGGAGAGGGGAGCGCGTCTGAAAGCGCGGCGGTGGCGCGCGCCTCTTCAACCAAAAAAGCTTTTACAAGAAAAGAAGCAAAGAAAAAAACGCCTGCGAGAAAGATGCAATCAAAAACGCAATCATCTTCCGCATGGCCTGCAGTGGTGCAGGAAATTGAAGATGCACAGAAGAGGGAAATTCGTTTTGGAGAAGAGCACTCAAATCGTATTCTCCGCGACCTTGCCGCCTTTGAGACGGGTAATTATGCAAAAGCTGACATTGAACGATTGCGAAAAATCGTGCAAAGCTTAAGTCCGCATATTACTGATGCGGCAAATTCTAAAATACCCTCTGAATCTAGTGGGATAGGTAAGTATGAGTTTCTCGCTGTCAAAGGAGAGATTGAAGAAGCGCAGAAAAGCCGATCCATGTTCCCAGAACAACATTCTGACCGCGTACTTCGGGACCTGGTTTCTTTTGAGACAGGTGGGTATGCAAAAAGCGAAATAGAACGATTACGCAAAATTGTGCGTGCCTTGAGTCCCCACATTGAGGACGCTGCTCGTGCGGCGAAAGCCGCGGAGAATGACGCGGCAAAAGTAGCCGCCAAGAAGGCATGCGCGGAAGCCGCGCCTCCCGTGCTGACCGCAGACATCACGGATTTTTCCAAGATTCAGAGTATTACGGCTCCTGGTTCTCCGTCGCACGAAGGACCGAAGGGACACTCATTCATCAATACCGTCCATGCGAGAATGCCGCTTTACGCGCCGATTGCGAGTATCTATGACTCCGGTTCCTATACGAAGGACTCGCCCGAAAGCCCAGCTCAATATCTCTTGTTTTTCCGCGTGAAAGAGGGCTGCGGCTACCAGTTTAAGTTTGACCACGCCGACGAGCTTATTCCTTCGCTCACAGACGAATTATTTACGGCAACCCCGAAAATCGCCGACAGCCGCACCGCGCCTGCCACAAAAACTATTGAGTTTGCGGCGGGAGAACTCATTGGCTATACCTCCGGTACGCCGCAGGCGGGGAACTGGGACTTCGGACTTTACAATATGAATGAAGAGGGCAAACTCGCGGCACAGGGTTCCTACGCCATGCACCGCTATTCGGTTTGCTGGCCTGATTTCTATTCTCCAGAGAAAAAAGAAAAATATAGAAAACTTCTTGAAGGTCCGCGACTTGTATGCTCGTTTTGATTTTTAATATATGAAAAAAATAAACGAAAATAGGGGAGTGGTAAAAGCGGTGCTTCTTATTGTTATTGCGCTTGTCGTGTTGGGCTATCTTGGATACAACCTGCGCGACATTATAAGTTCACCATCAGTACGAGACAACTTAGCGTATGCGTGGGGGCTTGTGGTAAAGCTTTGGAACGCGGTGAAAAACATTCTGCCGGCGCAGTAGGGTACAACACCCGATGTTTGCCGCCTATCAACATCGGGTGTTTGTGTGGGTCTGGCGGGGATTTTATAATATGAGTATAATATCCCTACTACTCAGTACATTGCTGCGCAATGGACTGAGTAGTAGAGAATGTATTTTATGACAGAACAGTCCCTTCCCCATTCGGATGAATTTTTGTTGTTCATACAAACGAACAACTACTCCCCCGAGACGCTCTACAATTACGAGCGCGACTTGAAAACCTTTGCAGACTTTCTTTCGCGCGAATTAAAAATTTCTTTTGAGAAAATAAAAAAACAATCGCTGGAACAATATAAAGCGTATCTGGTGTCGCGCGACCGCAAAACCGCCGCCGCGCGCAACTCTAAAAAGCGCCTCTCCGCCGGCTCGGTGAATCGCGCACTCTCTAGCGTACGGCGATACCTCACATACCTTATTGATATGGATTACAATGCGCCAGTTGCGCCGGAGGCACTGAAGCTTCTCAAGATGCCGCGGACGCATGCGCGCGTTGCGGAGTTTGAAGCACTTGTGCGCCTCATTGAATCGCCGACCAAGTTTGAGCGCAATAAAAACATCGCGCTACGCAACCGCACAATGTTGGAGACGCTTTTTTCCACCGGTATGCGCATCTCGGAGCTATTGTCGCTCGACCGCAACCGTCTTGACGCATCGGGCAAAATATTTATCCGTGGAAAGGGCAAGAAAGAACGATTTGTATATCTCACGGAGCGCGCACAGAAACATATAAAGGAGTACCTGAAGACGCGCGCCGACGGAAACCAGGCACTCTTCATTCCCTATCGCGGAAAAAACGCGGACGACACAAAGGCTCGTATTTCTGCAAATTATCTGCAAATGAAAATAAAAGAATACAGAGAACTGCTTGGCATCAACATACCAACCTCCGCACATTCCCTGCGGCACGGGTTTGCGACCTATTCGGCGGAGCAAGGCGCTAACCCCGCCGCGCTCCAGATTCTCCTCGGCCACGAGTCGCTCCATACGACTACGCGATATGTGCACGCCTCTGACCGCTATGCTGAGAAAACACATCGACAGTTCCATCCACTCAAATGAAAACTCCCAGCTATTCTGGGAGTTTTCAGTAACTTTTAATTTTTCTGATTCGCGTCTTTCACCACTGCGAGCGTTTGAGCTCCTTTCCAGCACTTGCCGGACGAAGCCCATGGCTGAAGGCCTTCTTTGTCGTAAAGCCATTTTGCGTAGCCGAGATTTCCTTCAAGGGTTTTAATGTCAAACCCATTTCTTTCCGCGCGCGGCGAATGATAACGCTCGTTAATCTGCATCACGCCAACATCATTTCGGTCGTAATCGCCGCGGAGTACTCCGTATGCGTCAAAGTGACGAAAACGGGACTCGCACTTCGCGACTTCAGCAAGAACTGCATTATCGGCGAAATAATCGCGGACATATTGTTCAAGCGTAATCGGATTGTCCGCAACCGGCACGATTGGTGTCGGCGCGGCTGACGAAATCTCTGTATTGCCGTAAAACACAGACAGAAAAAACAAAAGTCCTCCAAGAGTTTCAATCATAAATGTCAAAGAGAATTAAAGCTAACGACCGAGGCGCAGGCGCTTTCCCATTGCCTTGGTAACGGCTATTATAGCACCTATCGCCTGTGGTGTCAACCCCACTGTTTGGCCTTGAGTGCCTGCGCGGCGGCGGCTTGTTCCGCCTCTTGTTTTGACTTCCCGTTCCCTTCCGCCACTTTTTCGCGGCCGAGGAAAACTGCGATGGTAAAATGCTTGTCGTGGTCGGGCCCCGTTTCGCGCACGGTTTCGTACGAGGGCGTCACACCCGCAATGTCTTGCGCTTTTTCTTGAAAATGGCTTTTTGCATCCAACCACTTCCCTTCCGCGACAATGTTTTCGGTGAGTGGCAAAACAAAGCGCGATACAAACTCGCCCGCCTTCGCGTATCCGCCGTCCAAGTAAAGCGCGCCGATGAGCGCCTCAATCGCGTTTGCGAGAATCACCTCACGCGCGCGGCCCGTATCTTTCGCCTCGCCGCGCGAGAGGAGCATATAGTCGTTCATACCGAGATTCTCGGCAACGCCCGCAAGGGTGACGGCATTCACAAGTCCGGCGCGGTACATCGTTAAATCGCCCTCGGCTTTGTGCGGGTATTTTTTAAACAAGAATTCGGTAACCAAAAGTTCAAGCACCGCATCGCCCAAAAATTCCAGCCGTTCGTTGTGTTCGGTTTTTGTTCCGCGATGCTCGTTTAAATACGAGCGGTGCGTAAAGGCGATACGGAGCAGGTCCTTATCGCTAAACGCAATACCAATCTTTTTTTCAAAATTTGCAAAATCCATAGCTACTTTTTTAGTAAAATATTCACCGCTTTCGTTACAATCGGGAGCGTGTCCTGGTAAAAATTGAGGGTCACGATATCTTTCAACTTAAACCAACGCGCATCGTCCAGACCACCCGATGTTCCAAGTTTGAGAGGCGCAAACGCCGATTCACCGAGGAAGTAATGCACTTGCTTCCTTATCTTTCCTTTTTCAGGGTCGGAGGCGATATATTCGTTGAACCCGATTGCTTCTTTTATTGCGATATCCAAACCAAGCTCTTCTTTAATTTCGCGAATAGTTCCGGTCTCAACGCCCTCATTGGCTATTTCTGGAGTATCGCCGATTTTGCCCTTAGACAAAGTCCAGTGCCCAAAAATGTCGTGCACGAGTGCTATATAGATGTCGGCGCCGTCTCTCGCATATACGACCGCGCCGCCAAGCTTCTGTATGAGCATTTTTTCATACGGAACTTCCGCGCGCTTCGCGCGCTTAGGCGCTTCGTTTTTGCCCGGCTCGCCAAGCTCGCGATACACGGAGCCGAGCACACCGTTTACAAATCTACCACTCGCATCGCCGCCGTAGGTTTTCGCCAATTCTATCGCTTCGTTAATCGCGACTTTTGCTGGCACTTCTTTGCGGTCCGAAAATAGAAGCTCGTAGAGTCCTAGACGGAGTACATTGCGGTCTAAATATGAAATGCGTTCAATCGGCCACTCTGGCGCTGCTTTGCTGATAATTTTATCAATGTCTTTGCGTTTTTTGAGCACGCCGCTGGTGAGCGTATGCACGAACGAGTTGCTTTCTTCTATTCCCGGCGCAAACTCTGCGGTGTTGCGCGATTCTATGTCCGCAAGCGCTTTGTCCGGAAGCGCGCGGAAATCCCACTCAAAGAGTGATTGAAGCGCTATTGATCTGCCAAGGTGCCTGTTTGCCATAGTGAACTCGATGCTAATCTACGAATTAAATGCGAATCTACAAATCTTTATTCGCGAAATTCGCATCACATTCGCCAGATTCGCATCGATTATTTATTTTTTGCTTTCTTTACAACAATCTTCACCATATTTCTCCCCCGATATTTCCCGCAATTCGCGCATGCAGTATGAGGCGGCGTCAGTGCTTTGCATTCTGGACACGGCGAAAGCGTGAGCGCAGAAAGTTTGTGATGCGCGCGCCGGTGGTCTCGGTGGCCTTTTGTTGAACGCATTCGGACTACCATTGAAGAATATTTAAATATTTAAATATGACAAGTAGAAGTATATCAGAAAACAAAAAAGCGCGCAAACCCGAAGGGTTTGCGCGCTGTGTGCCATATTACGGTTCAAAAAAACATTATTTTCGGAAAGCGCTCAAGCACTTCCCCGTATGACCCTTTAATTTGGGGACTTAGATGGTGCGTTTCCGCAAGGTGGTGGAGTAGATTTGCCGCCGCTTCTTTGTGAGTTTTCTTAGCCAGGCGACTTTCCGTAAACTCGCCGATTTCCAAAAACTTCGGCTGGAACAACAATGTCCCATCCGTTTCTGTTTTCTGGAAAGTCCGATAGCTCACAAGGATTTCCAACTCCAGTAAAAAGAAATACTGAGTGTGAATTCCCCCGCCCTTGCTCACATCTCCAGGCTTTATGACTTTATGAATCAACTCGGTGCGCCGCAACGGAAGCGCCCGTTGGTCTACAGTAACCTCGGCGCTTGTCTCTCGTGTGGTTGTCGTAAGCGGCGTTTCCCCCGCAATACCAGTACCGCCAGGAAACTGAAGCTTCATAGTGTCCTGTTTTGTTCTTGGATCTTGTTCAAGAGAGTCCATGCACAATACAGACACCAGCCCATTTTCATCCACTTTGCAGATTAAGCCGAACCCGGAATGGGTCGGCGCTCCCCTGCCGTTTTTCAGGTCAGGGTCTTGCCAATTACTCATATTTTTCCTTTCCCGCCTCTTCGGCGGGTCGCCGATGAGGCGACTTGTAAGGTTTTAACTTCAAGGACCACTGCCTCCGTAAGCAGAATGTCTGCAAAAGAGTATAACACAGGGGGTATAGAAAAGTCAATCTCCATGAGAAAACGAAAAATAAGTTATACTACTCGCATGTCCTCTTTTTTTATACCACTCAACACGCATAGTCACTATAGTTTGCTTGCTGCGCTTCCAAAAATACCAGACCTCGTGGCGAAAGCGAAAAAGGTGGGAATGGAGGCGCTCGCGCTAACCGACAACGGCAACCTCTACGGCGCGATTGAGTTTTATAAAGAATGTAAAAAAGAAGGCATCAAGCCGATTCTTGGTATTGATTGTTACCTCGCCGCGCGGACGCGGCACGACAAAGTCGGAGGAATAGACAACCGCCGGACACGCCTCATTCTCCTTGCCGAGAACGAACTCGGCTACAAAAACCTTATTAAACTTTCCACCGCCGCACATTTGGAAGGGTTTTACTACAAGCCGCGCGCTGACTTTGAATTGTTAGAAAAATACAACGGAGGGCTTATAGCAATCGTACCTTTCGGCGCATCCGAGGTCGCAACGGCGCTTCGCATAAAAGACAAAGAGCGCGCAAAAGCGTTTCTTGTGCGCCTTCTTGGCATATTCGGAACCGAGCGCCTGCGGCTCGGTATTGGAAGCGAAAAAACAACTGCAGACGCGGCAGTGCTTCTGCCAATGATTCAGGAACTGTCAGCAACGCTCGCGATTCCACTCGTTGCCGTAGAGCCCGTATTTTATCTTGAACAAGAAGACAAGCCCGCGCGCGATACGATGCTACTCGTTTCCGCAGGAGGCGCTCTCGGAGAGCGCGAGGTGGAAGGTAATCAAGATTATTCTTTTGTTTCCGCAGAAGAAGCAGTGCGCCGCTTTGCGCATATTCCAGTGGCGCTCGCGGAAACCGCTCGCATTGCGGAACGATGCAATCTGGAACTAACGCTCGGCACATGGGTATTCCCCATCATTGACACTGGTGGTGTTGCGCCAGACGAAGCGTTTCGCAAGACAGTGGAAGCTGGGTACGCGCGCCGAAATATCCAAAAAACACAGGAGACGGAAAAACGCGTCGCGTACGAGCTTGAAATCATCGCAAGAAAAGGATACGCGCCGTACTTTCTCGTAGTAGCGGATTTGCTACGCTTTGCGCATGAGCGCGGGATTTTGACAACCATTCGCGGCTCGGTCGCCGGTTCGCTTTCCACATTTCTTGCGGGCATCACCAATGTAAACCCGCTTGAGTACAAGCTCCCGTTTGAGCGGTTTCTAAACCCAGAGCGGCCATCCGCGCCCGATATCGATATGGATTTTGCCGACAATCGGCGCGACGAGATGATTGAATATGCGAAACAAAAATACGGCGCGGATAAAGTCGCGCAAATTGGAACCTTTGGTACTATGATGGCGCGCGGTTCGGTGCGCGATGTGGCGCGCGCGATGGGCTTTGACTATGCGCTCGGCGATCGTATCGCAAAACTCATTCCATTCGGTTCGCAAGGATTCCCTATGTCTATTGAACGCGCTTTGGAACTCGTACCAGAACTCGCAAAACTTTACAAAGACGACGATGATACGAAACAAATTATAGATATGGCGAAAAAGATTGAGGGGTGTGCGCGGCACATTTCCGTGCATGCCGCGGGAGTGGTGATTGCGCCAACGCCATTGACCGATTATGCACCGCTCCAACTAGATCCCAAAGGCGGCAAGCTCATAACGCAGTACGATATGTATGCGGTAGAAGAAGCTGGACTTCTCAAGTTTGACTTTCTCGGAATTAAAAATCTTTCTATTCTAGCGGACGCGGTTGCACGAGCGAAGGAACTGGAAGGCGTTACTATTGATATAGAAAATATTCCGATTGATGACAGGAAAACATTTGAGATGCTCGCGCGCGGCGAGACCGGAGGGCTCTTCCAACTCAACGGTGCGGGAATGACGCGCTATTTGAAAGAACTCAAGCCGACTTCAATTCTTGACATCAACGCAATGGTCGCGCTCTACCGACCTGGACCTATGGAAACGATTCCACAGTACATTGAACGCAAACACAATCCGCGCTTAATCACCTACCTCGACCCTCGGCTCAAAGATATTCTGGCGGATTCGTACGGTGTGATTACCTATCAAGATGATGTGCTTTTGACCGCCATTACACTCGGCGGTTACTCGTGGCTTGAGGCGGACAAGCTCCGCAAGGCAATGGGCAAGAAGATTCCGGCGGAAATGGAAGCGCAGCGGGTGAAGTTGATTGAAGGATTTATTAAAAATGGAACCACAAAAGAAAAAGCAGAGCAATTGTGGAGATTGATTGAGCCCTTTGCCGCGTACGGATTCAACAAGGCGCACGCGGCAAGCTACGGAAAAGTGGCGTACCAGACCGCATATATGAAAGCGAACTTTCCTGCTATTTATATGGCCGCGGTGCTGACTGCTGATTCCGGAGATGTGGAAAAAATCGGCGAGACAGTCGCGGACTGCAAACGGATGAATATTCTGGTCTTACCTCCATCTATTAACGAGAGTTTCAGCGGGTTTACGATGGTGAAAGATGTCGGAGTGGATAAAATACGTTTTGGTTTAACGACCATCAAAAACTTCGGCGAGGGGGTGGCGCAGTCAATTATTGCGGAACGCACGGCGAAAGGTTCGTTCAAAAATCTATCCCATTTTCTAGAGCGCGTCAAAGACCGCAATCTGAATAAGAAAGCGTTGGAAGCGCTCATAAAAAGCGGGGCGATGGATGAATTCGGCGAACGCGGGCAAATGCTTGCGAACATTGAACTTCTGCTTCAGTACGGAAAAGAAAGCGCGGAGCACTCCGGAGTTTCCCTCTTTAGCGCCCTGCCGGCAAGTGCGGGGCTGCGGATTGCCGAAGCGGCACCCGCTACTCAAGAAGAAAAGCTTGGGTGGGAAAAAGAACTGCTCGGGCTTTATATTTCCGGACATCCGTTAGACAAGTTTCGCGCTGTTTTGGAAAAACGCGAGGTCAACATACAGCGAGCAAAAGAAGAATATAAAGAAGGAATGGTAGTTGTGGTTGGGGGTATTTTGCAGGAAGTGAAAACGATTATTACGAAGAAAAATGAGATTATGGCGTTTCTGAAACTTGCGGACTTTTCCGGCACAATTGAAGTCGTTGTGTTTCCGCGCGTGTGGAACGAACACAAGGCACTTTTCTCCCCCGACGCGCTTGTCGCGCTCAAAGGCCGCATCTCAAATCGCAACAATACTGTCAGTATGGTGGCGGAAAAAGCGAAGGCGCTGGCGTAAATGAAAACCCTCACACTTGTCAGACAAGTGTGAGGGTACGGGATGTCTCTAATGGCACATTTCCCGCGAAGCCATTCTGGTTACTCGGTAACCGGAAGATGGGCTGTGATAATCTTGACCCACTCGGGCCAAGATATCTTCTGCCCATTTGGAAGTGTAATCATACACGCCTCCAAAATAGGACTCTGTCCTATTTCAGGTTGCTGATTGGAACAAGGACAGCAACAAACCTGTAGCTCTTAAAAGGAGCAACTAGCGGAACAAACATTGGCGAATGCCTTTTTGCCCGTCAGCGTTTTCTAGGCACAGTATAGCAGATAGTGGTCTAGATGTCAAGTGTGAGAATTTTTACGTGCAAACCTTGACAGGTCGTCCAAGAGTGTTTCCGAGTAGTATTCTTTCCTTGTAGAACAACACTATTTTCCTTTCCCCGCGATCTGAAATATGGTCGCGGGGTTTTCTTTGTCTATTTTTCATTACTCATCCAGTTCACTATTCCAATTACTTGCTATAGCAGTTAACTGGAAGAGTCACTTTCCTCTCGCCCTTGTTTAAGGGGGAGAGGTTAGGAGAGGGGGTGGTTTGCGCCCTGCAAAGAAACCCCTCCGCCTCGCGGACTCGGCACCTCCCCTTAAACAAGGGCAGGAGGAAAAAATGGTTATATATCCAAAGTCGCCTTTTTGGCGTTCGCCTGTATGAATGCCTTGCGAGCGGGGACATCTTCGCCCATTAGCGTATCAAAGGTCTTGTCCGCTTCTTGCGCATCCTCTACCGAAACCTTTTTCAGCGTGCGGCGCGCCGGGTCCATCGTCGTTTCCCAGAGTTCCTCGGGGTTCATCTCACCCAACCCTTTGTAGCGCTGAACAGATATTTTCTGGGCTTTCTTTTCTGCCGTTTCTTCTTCCCCTGTCTCAATTTCCTCAATCTTTTCCGCATCTTTACCGAGGACTTTTGTCTTTTCCTCGTCTGAAAACGCGTAGAAAAACTCTTTCCCCTTTTTTATTTTATACAATGGTGGCTGAGCGATATAAATGTACCCGCCGTCAATAAGCGCGCGGAAATAGCGGAAAAAGAGCGTCAAGAGAAGCGTTCTGATATGCGCGCCATCAACATCTGCATCTGTGGCGATAATGATTTTGTGATAGCGTAGTTTTGCAACATCAAATGAATCGGAAATGCCGGTACCGAGCGCAATCACGAGCGCTTTTATTTCCGCAAATCCAAGAATCTTGTCCAGCCGCGCACGCTCCACATTTAAAATCTTGCCTTTAAGCGGAAGTATGGCTTGCGTGCGGCGGTCCCTACCCTGCTTTCCACTTCCACCTGCACTGTCGCCCTCTACTATGAAAAGCTCCGCTTCTTCTGCGCTCTTTGTTTCGCAATCCGCAAGTTTTCCAGGCAGTGTCATACCCTCTAGGGCACCCTTGCGGAGTACGGAATCCTTTGCGGCTTTTGCCGCCTTGCGCGCGCGAAGCGCGAGTATCACTTTATTGACAATCGCGCGTGCGTCTTCCGGATGTTCCTCTAAAAAAGCCGCGAAAGATTCGCCAAACACCGTTGCGACCGCGCCCTGCGCTTCCACGCTCCCGAGCTTTGTTTTTGTCTGGCCCTCAAACTGGATTTCGCGGAGCTTAACCGACACGACTGCCGTAAGACCTTCAAGCACATCATCGCCGGTAAAGTTGTCGTCGTTCTCTTTCACGGTTCCCGCCTTCCGCGCATAGGTGTTTAAGGTACGCGTGAGTGCGGTTTTGAAGCCGGTAATATGTGTACCACCCTCTGGATTTGATATATTGTTTGCAAACGCGACAATGCGCGCTGAAATATCATCGGTGTACTGAAGCGCAACTGCCACTTCCTCCACGCCATCGCCTGCTTTTTCTACCGAAAAGATGTGTTTATGCACCGGCTTCTGGTTTTCATTATAAAACTGCACGAGCGATATTAACCCGCCTTCGAAATAAAACGACTGGGATGGGACATCAAGTTCCAACTCGCGAATATAAAATACATCAGCGATGTCTATCGGCTGGGCGAATGCGCGCGCGTCAATGACACTGATGCGGAGTCCCTTCACGAGATACGCCTGCTCACGCATATGCGCAGCAACTTTGTCGCCGTTAAACGCAATCTCTGGAAAAATCTTCGGGTCCGGTTCAAATGTAACGATAGTGCCGTGTTTTTTACTTCCGTCAATCTTTTTAACTTTTGCTTTTGCATCGCCGCGCGCATACTCCTGCCGATACACGCCGCCGTCTTTGTGCACAACTACTTCCATCCACACTGAAAGCGCATTGACGACAGACGCACCAACGCCGTGAAGACCGCCGGAAATTTTATACCCCTCCCCTCCGAACTTTGCTCCAGAGTGGAGCGTAGTCATAATGGTCTCCAGCGCGGACACTTTCGTTTGCTTGTGCATGTCAACTGGAATGCCGCGGCCGTTATCCACAACACGCACGCGATTGCCTGGCAAAAGTGCAACTTCAATATCGTTCGCAAATCCCCCCATTGCCTCATCGCGCGAGTTGTCAAAAACCTCGGTAATAAGATGGTGCAGGCCATCAAGACCTGTCGTGCCGATATACATTCCGGGGCGCTTGCGCACCGGTTCAAGCCCTTCCAAAACCGTAATGGAAGACGCATCGTAGAGATGCCCGCCACCTCCTTGTTTTTTTACCTTTTCCGCCTTGTTTTCTGCCTTATTTTTAGCCATTTTAGTACCTATATTATACCAAATTTGCCCTACATATTCAAATACCGCACGCGGTTTACGAGATGCTCCTCGTGTGTTTTGGCGTAGTGCATATCGCCATTCTTGTCTGACAAATAATACAGATACGGCGTGTCTATAGGCGTTACTGCCGCGCGGAGCGCGTCTAAGCCTGGGTTTGAAATTGCGCCAACTGGAAGTCCTTTGTATTTATATGTATTGTATGGCGAATCTACGAGCAAATCGCCGTCGGTCAAATCATACGCTTTGCCTTCAAAGATATATGGAAACACGGCATCTACCTGAAGCGGCATACCGAGCCGCAAGCGCTTCCATAAAATGCCGGCAATGCGGCGGCGCGTGTCCAGCGTTCGTGCCTCTTTTTCAAGAAGCGAAGCCATGATAATGATATCGCGAAGCGGTTTCTTAAAAATCTGTACAAGCGGTTCAAGCCCCGTGATTTTTTTATTAAAATTCTCCTCCATTACCGCAATGACTCCCGACGCTTGAATATTGGGCAAAAATTGGTAGGTGTCAGGAAAAAGATACCCTTCTTTTTTCTCCGCAAGGGAAAGGAACTCGCGCGCGCTGAACTTTGGCAGCGCGCGCGCAAAAAGAGTTGCAATTTCTTTATTTGTTAAGCCCTCTGGAATTACCACGCGCGTTTCTTCCAAGCCGTATTCTCCGGTAACAAGCCGCTCTGCAATCCGCAAAGCCGAGGCGCGCTCTCTGAAAAAGTAATCGCCGGCAATCGCGCCGTCTGAACCCGCGCGTAGCGTCACGAACACCTTGAACCAAAACGGAGAGCGCACTATTCTCCGCTTATCAAAGTCGTCCGCAATTACAGCGAGCGCAGTTCCCTTTTCAATCGTCAGAAATGTCTCTCTTGGAAAATCAAGCGGCGGGCGGTTGTAAAATGCCTGCACGAACGCAAATAAAAAAAGTGCGATAACAAAAAAGAGTTTTGCGCCCATGATTAAATCGGCAAGTTCGGCGGTGGTTCGGCTTTGCGCGACGGAGCGCGGCCGATGGTCGGCGTTGCGGCAACCTTGCCCGGGAAGTGGTAAATCGTCGCCAACTCTTCGGCGGTCAAAATAAACGGCTTGTCTACATGAAAATTCTTATATGGGTAATAGAAAAACGAGCGGCGACGGTATGCGTCATACAGTTGTCTTCCGTATATCTTCATAAAGTATTCAGAGACCTTGTCACGCAACCCAGTAAACCACAAGATATCTTTGGTTTCGTCCGAAATGTCGTTGTACCAGCCCAATTTAAATCCGTTAAAATTGTTCGCATTGTATTGCCGAAATGAGCCGATGAGCCCAGGAATTGACTTCGGTATTTCCGATTGCGCGTCTCCCTCGGCAAAATACAGAGCGCGAATCATGCATTCATACGCATGTTTATTTAAACTCCGCTCAATGGCTTCAACCTGCTCTTTTTCTCCGTCAGTAAGGGTGGGCATTATAGGAAAACCTGTCGCGCTTTCTTTTCTGGTTGACTTCGTTTTCGGGTCGCGCATCAAGATTTCATTAATAAGTTCTTGCGCCTCGTCTTTCCAATCAGGCCTCTTAAACAAATGTCCGTGCACCAAACTGCGCTCCTGATGTGCCCGCGCCAAAATCTGAATCCAGCACTGTTCCCCTTTATTAAGCCCGCCGAGAAACTCAAGCATTGGCGTAATCGGGTCTACTTTTATTTCTTCTTCTTCTTCCTTATCCAGCCCGTAATCAATGTAGGTCTTTATTGGGTATGGGTCTGGCTTTGCGAGCTTTATATGTGTTCCCCACATAAAACGGCCTTCAGGACCATACGGGTAACGCGCCGCATAGTCCGGCGTTTCGTTTATTTCCACCGTTGGGTACTGCGCGTAAATCTGCGTTTCTACTATTTTACGAAGCTTCGGCCACACCCAAATATAAAAATGCACATCTCCGCCGAATGATGCGATTTCAAACGAATACCATGGCCCGACTTTCCCGTCCCAAAAAGTATCAACGAAAGTCACCGAACCCCTGCTCCATATTGTTGACGAAAAGAAAAGCTCCATTGCCTTGGGAGAGCGCATAATTTCGCGCGGGAGTTTGATTTCAAGCAGTACATAACCCGTCTTTTCAAAAAAAACAGTGCGCACATACCATACCCACAAGTGCGCAAACACAACAATCAGTACGATTGGTACCCAAAGCGGCATAAGTTCGCGCATCCATGTCGCGCTTACTAAAAAGAGCGGTACAAGCAATTCATTCCACCACACGCCGTATGCGACGAGTCCAAGCGCGCTTGCGCGAAATAAATATGAGCGCACTGGACTCTCTTTGTCTTTTTTAAACAAATATGTCGCGAGCGCCCCGAATGCATTAAAAAAATCAGCAATCACTCCCATCATGCGGATAGTATAGCATGAGCAAAGCGGTGGTTAGCAGGCACCCGATGTTGATAGGCGGCAAACATCGGGTGCCTAACTGCCGTTCGAAAACTTGACGGATTAGTGTGTGTTGTGCTAGGGTACTAGCAGTATTCCTTGAATCGTTTAAGGAACGGGTTGGCTTTAGAAAGGAAGCCGTGGTGTCCCGAAACAATACACCTGAAATTAAACGAATGCCCTTTCTAGGATATAAAAAGAAACGCCATACAATGGAAATTGAAGTTTCAACAATTCGAACCGCGAGATGTCTTGGTTGCAAGAAGATAATCACTTTATGGTCAAAGGTTCTAGTGTTACGAAGACAGCCCTACAACCGTGTTGAACATTATTTTTGCAACTACGACTGTTTGAACTTGTGGCACAAATAAAAAATTCAAAAAGCGTTATCTACCAACGATTATGAAATATGGTCGTTGGTTTTTCTTTCTCCTCTCGCCCTTTTCTAAAGGGGGAGTACCCAGCACTTAACTAAGTGCTGGGGGAGGGGGTGTCTTAAATAAAGCAAACCACCCCTCCGCCTCGCTTCGCTCGGCACCTCCCCTTAGGTTAAGGGCAGGTGGAAACCAACATTATTTACTTCATCGCCGAGTACTTACCTTCCTTATCTTTCTTGAAATGCTTTTTGTTTTGCAAGTTTACTGAGATGGTATTTTCTTTCACATAGCGCTCTTTAAGCACCTTGTCAAAAATTTGCTGTTTCGTAAGCGGGCCGTGTTTTTCCAAAACCTTTGCAATCACATCGCGCACCACCCCGCTCATATATCCCCACTCGGCGAGCGCGTAGAGCCCGCGCCCCACGAGAACGAACCGCTTGTCCTTAATCAACTCGTTGTGCGTGGTCGCCACATGCGCCTTTTTGCCGAACATTTTTTCAATCGCACGCGCAACTTCCGTAAAGTGAATCGGTGAGCCATGCTTGCGAATCACAAGAAACGCGTAATCGCGCACGCCCTTCATTTTGATATGCGGCGAAGAAACCAGGCCCCATTCGCCCAAGGGATTCTTGCCGATGGTCTTTGACAAGTTAAGCCAACGCTTCACAATCTGCTCCTGTTTGAAATGTTCGTCCAAATCCTCCACATGCGTCAAAAATTGCGCGATAATGTCCAATTCCGACACCAAATCCTTGTCCGTCAAACTGTCATACAGTTTGCGGAGCGCATCGTGCACCTTCATCGCCAGCTTGTCGTCCATATGCCAGCGGTGCTTCAAATGATCGTCTTCTTTTATTTTCTTAAATTGCTCTCCAAGCGCCAAAAGAAATTGCGCGTGATTGCGCCCGCTCGCGTCTTTTGAGATATACGAAAGAAATGCTTCCTCGCCCACCACTCCGCCAAACTCATGCACCGCTTTTTCCAATTCGGTAAATGACAATTTTTCTTTCTTGTACGCTTCGGACTTGCGGACGCTCGCCATTGCGTAATTCTCAATTTGGCGCACACGCTCGCGCGTAATGTGGTAGCGCTTACCAATGGAATCAAGGGTCTGGCGTTTAGTTTCTTTACCAAGACCATAACGGTTCACAAGCACATCGCGTGCACGAGCAGGAAGGACTTTCAACAGCCGCGTAGCGGCTTGTTTTGGACTAAATGAAATAACGGACGCGGTGGTGGTTGCCATATGCATATGTATATTATCTTATAGTAACCTAGTTATATACCCCCGCTGAAAGCGTGTCAAGTGGTGACAAAACTCACCAGCCGGTCTTTCACAAAAAACCGCTTTTTAATTTGTTTCCCGGAAAGCCGTGCTGCGGCTTCCGGAAGCGCCTCGGCGCGCGCAAATGCGTCCGCCTCAGTGACACCGCGCGGCGCGAAAAAGCTTCCTCGTATCTTGCCATTTACTTGTATCACAATTGTCACTGACGCTTCGCGTGTTTTCGCTTCGTCGTATGTTGGCCACGGCGCTTTGTGCACCGAACCCTTGAAGTTATTTTCATGCCAGAGTTCCTCCGCAATGTGTGGCGCAAATGGGGCAAGTAGTTGCAAGAAAATTGCAAAATCCTCGCGCGCGCCGGCCTTCTCGCTCTCAAACGCTTTTGACAAAACCATCAGTGCGCTGATGGCGGTATTAAACTTCATTGCTATAATGTCCTCCCCAACTTTTTTGATGGTTTGGTGCAAAAGAACATCCTCCGTCTCCCTACGGGAGACACCTCCCTCAAGGGAGGAATTTCTGAGTTCCCCCTTTGAAGGGGGTGCCGAGGGCTTCCGAGGTGGGGGATGAATTTTGTCCTGCAACCTCCACACCCGTTCCAAAAACCTGCGAATGCCTGCGATTCCTCCCTTGTCCCACGGGTACGAACCCGTTTCGTTGTACGGTCCGATAAAGGCAAGATAGATTCGCACCGTATCCGCGCCCACTTGTTTTACTTCTTCATCGGGGTCAATCACATTCCCGCGCGACTTGCTCATCTTCTGTCCGTCCGACCCCAAGATAAGCCCGCGGTTCATTCGGCGCACATACGGCTCTTTGTCTGACACGAGCCCAAGGTCAAAGAGCGCTTTGTGCCAAAAGCGAGAGTAGAGCAGGTGCATCGTCGTATGTTCCGCACCGCCAGAATAAAAGTCCACCGGAAGCCACGCGCCCATTTTTTTCCGTGACGCAAATTCTTTTTTGTTTTTCGGGTCGGTGTAGCGCAAGAAATACCACGAAGAATCCACGAAAGTATCTAAAGTGTCGGTTTCTCGTTCTGCTTTCCCACCGCACGCGGGGCACTTCACTTCCGCCCACTTTCGCGCTTTCGCCAACGGCGAGCGGCCATCGCCAGTCGGCACATAATCTTTGATGGGTGGCAAAAGCACCGGTAAATCCTTTTCCGGAACGGGTTGATATTCGCATTTCTCGCAGTGAATAAGCGGAATCGGCGTTCCCCAATATCGCTGTCGCGACACGACCCAATCGTGGAGTTTGTAGGTTGTGGTCTTCTGTGCAAATTTCTCAAATACTTCTTTCGGCGCCAATTCCGAATTCTTTACCGGAATGTTGTTTTTTAATGCAAACTCTCGATCGCGTTCGTCGTGCGCCGGGACACCCATCACGGCGCCCGTGCCGTAATCCTCTACTACATAATCCGCAACGAACACAGGCACTTCCTCGTTGTTTGCCGGATTTATAGCGCGCAGATTTTTTGCGTCTTTCGCAAACGGATGAGACGGCGCAAGTGCAATAAACGACACGCCGAACAAAGTGTCGGGGCGGGTGGTAAAAACTTTGACACTAACCCCCTTCCCTTTGGGGAGGGTTGGGGTGGGGTGTATTTTGAATTCAATTTCAGCGCCTTCTGATTTCCCAATCCAATTCCTCTGCGCGATTTTTATTTCCTCCGGGCAATCAAGTACATCCAAATCCGACAGTAGGCGTTCTGCGTATTCTGTAATTTTAATATTCCACTGCTCCATCTTCCGCTTTTCCACTGAAGTACCGCACCGTTCGCACTTTTCATCTTTTACCTGCTCGTTTGCGAGAACTGTCTTATCTTTCGGACACCAATTCACTTCCGTCTTTTTTCGGTACACCAAACCTCGCTCGTACAATTTCAAAAAAAGCCACTGCGTCCATTTATAGTACGCTGGGTCGCAAGTGGTAATTTCGCGCGACCAGTCAAACGAGGCGCCCATAGAGATGAACTGTTTGCGCATATACGCGATATTTTCGTATGTCCAAGTGTGTGGATTCAGCCCATGCTGAAGTGCCGCGTTTTCTGCAGGAAGTCCAAAAGCGTCAAACCCAATCGGGTACAAAACATTCTTGCCGGTCATACGCAAATACCGCGCCAAAATATCCGGCACGGCAAAGGCATACCAATGCCCGACATGAAGATTGCCGGACGGGTACGGAAACTCGGTCAGAAAATAAAAATTCTCGGCGCCTTTCTTTTTGTCTTGGGTTTTGTATGCCGACTTCCCCCACTTCTTCTGCCACTTCTTCTCAACCGCGGAATGATTATAGGATTTCATTACAAATAATCTTACCTCATATTCACATATAAAAAAAGCAAACAACTTCATTTCCCTACCAACCCACTTTTTCTTTCTTATTCAACTCTTCCAGTTACTTGCTATAGCAAGTAGTTGGAATAGGTTACTACCGTAAAGAACGGTCGCAGATTTTTCTTTAGCGGGTCTTGGCGTACGGCGGATAGCGCTCGGGGTCAAGTACGCGCTCAAAGCAGGCGCGGCCGGCAGTATGTTCCCAATTCTCGGCGAGACCCTCATCACTCATCGGCATCGGATACGGCTTTGTCTTGCTACGGCTTTGCGTACCGTTTGGAAGCGTAAAGTCCGCGCACAGGGTAAACGCATATCCTGTCCCTAGCGTAAACTCATATGATTTTGCGGTCTCTGGGTCAGTCGGCACTTTGTACCCAGAAAGCGGGTCTTCCAGTTCAGAAAGCGATTTGGGGAAGCGCGATTTTTGCTGCCAATAATTTACTACCTGCCACTGAATGCTCTGGAGGTCGGAAACGCGCCGTTCATCCATCCGGAGTTTTCGCACCGTAAAAGGAGAGCCCATTACGAAAAATCCCCACATAATTGCCGCAATAACACCTATGAGAGAGCCGACAATAAATGGCGTGCGGAGCGATATTGGTTTTTCCGATGTCAAGCGAATTTCAAGTACGGCATACCAAAACACTGAGGCGGAGACCGCGAACACGGCGAGTGCCTTCAAGATAAAGCGCATCGTGAGCTCGCCGCCGAGGAAGCCGGAGAGCACGGCAATCAAGTCGCCCGCGAGAGCTGCTCCGGTAATAAAAATAGTTATCCACAACACCCACTTGCGGAGCGCAAGCCCAAGTTTTTCTGGCTCGCGTGCAATCCCCTTTTTCACGACGGAAAACAAGATAAGTGAAATCGGGAAAATCACGATAAGCGACGCAAGCGCAAAACGAATGCCGCCCGAGTACGGACCGTAATAATATGTGAGCTCGTCGGGGAACACGCGGTCAGGGTCGCCAAGGCACCCACATAGAGAAAGAAATCTTTTGGCGTTAGTTTAGGTGGATTCATATCTTTTTACACGAAGCGGAAATGTAAATTTTGGATCCCGTAGGACCCCCGTAGAGAGGGTAAAGGGGACAAAATTTGCGTTTCCGCGAAGTGTTTTAATTTTAAATTTTAAATTCAATAACATCCCCATCCTGTACTATATACTCTTTTCCTTCTGTGCGCACCCACCCGCGCTCGCGCGCGGCGAGGTAGCTACCCGCTTCCACCAACTTGTCGTAATGGATAACTTCGGCGCGGATGAATTTGTCGCGGAAGTCGGTATGGAGCGCCTTGCCCGCTTCGGGTGCTGTGCTTCCACGCTTCGTCGTCCACGCCCGCGTTTCGTCTTCGCCTGTCGTGAAAAATGAAATTAAATCCAAAAGCGCGTACGCTTCAACAATCAACTGAGCCATCCCCGTGCCGAACACAGGGTCTACTTCCACAAACCGTCCGGGGATTTTCCCTTTTATTTTCTCTGTCATATTCTCACTCGCTTCGGATGAGTTGAGTACATACAACACCGGTTTTTTCAACCCCGCTTTTTCCAACTCCAAGTTTATAATCTCAATATCAAAAAGCGGGTCTACTTTTTCGTGAACATGAATAACTTGTCCGCCATAGGCGGATCCGCCTTCGGCGGAAAACACACGCACCACTTCCGCAATCGCATCCACCTCGCGGATGTGTGAGAGAAATTTGTTGCCGAGCCCCTCGCCTTCGGATGCGCCGCGCACGAGCCCTGCAATGTCCACAAACTCCACAATGGCGGGAATTGTCTTTTTGGAATGTGAAAGCATCGAGAGTTTATTCAGCCGTTCGTCAGGCACCGGTACAATACCGACACTTGGGTCAATCGTGCAAAATGGGTAATTCTCTGCCGGTACGCTCTGTTTGGTGAGCGCGTTAAATAGCGTACTCTTCCCAACATTTGGCAAGCCAACAATTCCTATTTTTAGAGACATAAAAAGATACTAACATAAAAGAAAAAAACCGCCCGTGCTATTAGGCGATTTTTTCAACTTCAAGATTGTTCTTTTGCACGGAGCGATTAAAACCTTCAAGTTGAATTGTCAAAAGCGCCTTTGCCGGTTCGTCTGGAATCGGAAACAAAACGATTTTGTGCGTTACCTTCCCAACCTGATTTGCCCAATCACCCCTCACAATTCTGACTTTGTCAGTCACATCCACTTCATTTGCGTTCATTATAGTATCCTTTCTCACCTCTTCGGCGAGTCGCCGATGAGGCGACTTGCATCTGCACACAGTATCTATCAGATGCGAAATAAAATCAAGACACCAAGCGCGACCGCGTACCATAAAAACTGCAAAAAAATGTACATCTTCACGGTACGCATTGTTTTTCTGCTGTTCGCAAACGCAGACACTACACTCTGAAGAGCGTCGCCTGCGCATATAACGGTATTCTCACCCACCCGTATTTCATTGTTCTCTACCACGGCAACGGTACCTGCCTGCGCAGGCAGGCGCCGCGCGGACTCTGCACCTTGCAATTCTTTTATGACGCGCGCCCGGTCTTGCGGAAATACTTCGGCGAGAACTGTGGTGATATTCAACTGGCGCGCAATCGCTTCCGCGGTTTTTTTGTTGTCTCCTGTCAGAAGCACGACTTCCTTGCCGAGATTCACAAGCGCCGCGACTGCTTCTTTTGCAAACGGCCGCAATGTATCGCTGAATGCAATGAGAGCAGCGAGCTTTTTCTTCACAAACATAAACACGACGGTCTTCCCTTCATTCTGAAATCGCCCAAACCCAACATTTTGTCCGCCAACTCCTCCAGCAAGCCCTTCCAAAAAAGACAAGTTGCCGAGTTCAATATGCTTGCCGTTTACGACACCGGATACTCCCATACCAGCAACTTCTTTGTATTCAAAGGGTGTTGCTAGCCCGCGCGGGAGCGTTTTCCCTTTTTCAACAATCGCGCGGGCTAGCGGGTGCGCGCTTTTGCTTTCAAGCGAGGCGGCTAGATGAAGCGCTTCGGGAAGCGGGAGCGTGTCGTCAAACACCACAAAATCGGTAAT
>VMFZ01000018.1 GCA_007376285.1 Parcubacteria group bacterium Gr01-1014_17 | reverse complement strand
GCCGTGCCGACAATAAGCACAAGCGCGGTCGCAAACACCGCGAGATAGACAAGTAGTTCAACTAAAGAAAATCCTTGAGCTCGATGCGAATCTTGCGAATTCAGATGCGAATGCCGCGAATTAAGAACACGCGCGGGTTTTAAATATGTATTCCGAAAATTGACAAGTAAACCAAGTTTTGACTGCGCTCCTACTAAATACCGTTGCATTTGAATATAATCTTCCTTCAAAAGAAAAGGTTTGGCTTTAGTATCAAGAATAACTTTGCCATCTACAAAGAAATCCACTCGGTTCCCTTTCGGAGAATCGGCTTTGTATTCCTTAATTTCATACTCACGTTGATAATTAATGTTCGCTTCTTTTAATAACTCCTCAAGTCGATCAGCATACTGCCTTTCACGACAAAAACGCCCAAGTTCCCTATGTACCTGAAAACATAAACCAGTCAGTTCATACGAAAGTTCTTTATAAATAATATCACTCATATATTTTCGTTCGCATAATTCGCATTCCATTTGTGGATTCGCATCGATCTCTACTCAAACAAATTCATCAGATACGCCTCCATTATTCGCTTACCTGCTTGCTGGGTTGTGGTCGCCCACGACACACGCACGGTAATTTTTTTCGTACCTGCATCAATTGCTTTTGTGTCGAGAGAAGTGCTTGCCACAATATCTTTATCTGAAGTGCGACGGTACACATCATTCACTACAACCGTCCTTTGGAAAACTCCGTCAATTATTTGCGGAGTTGCTGTAGTCTTCCACTGCGTTCCGTCAAAATATAGAGCATATGAGGTTCCTGCAGATAGCGAGGCGAGATTGCTCCACCCGGTGTCGCGGAGTGAAGTCATTGCTTCAATTCCCTCCTCGGCAAGCGCCGCTCCCTGCACCTGCTCAAGCGTTCCCCTGCCGTGTCGTGCCGCAACTTGAAACGCCGTCAGCACCGACACGAACGACGCAAGCAGCACCGCCACCGCTACCAAAATCTCAACCAACGAAAATCCTTTCATTCATTTATTATATCACTCGCTTTCCACCGTACCGAGGGCGTTCACACTCACTGTTTTTGATACCGAGGAATTGCCGCGCACCGAGAGCGTTACTGAACCCGCGGCGGTTGCCGCGCCGGTAAGGCGCTTAAATACCACCTCATTTCCAGAAAAAGAGATGGTGGAAATAATAATGCGACGCGGTATTATTTCTGTTTTATTGTCCGCGTTCCCCGATTGGTATGTTGGCGCACGAAACAATACTGCGCGGTCCGATTCAAAATGCACTCCGTACGCCGAACTATTTTCCCCTGCGAGTGTCTTACTCCGTGCTTCGGTAATCAGCGCCATCACGCGCGCGACTCCCGATTCAAGCTCCTGCCTCGCCGCATACGATGCAAACGAAAACCATCCTGCGCTCACCACGAGTGCGAGAATCGCAACACTCACCACTACTTCCAGTAAGGTGAAACCATATTTCATACATTATTCATTAAAGTATACATCGGCAAAATCATAGCGTATGCAAAGAATCCTGCCGCAATACCCACAGCAACCATGAGTACCGGCTCCACCACGACGGAAAGGTTTTTCGTTTTCTGCTCCACTTCCGCTTCGTAAAACAACGCGGTTTCCTTGAGCATCTCGCCGAGCTTCCCAGTTTCTTCTCCAGACGCAACCATTTCGGAAAAATACGGCTGGTACAACTTCCCCGCTTCCGCAAATGCAGATGAGAGCGTCTTTCCTTTTTCAACTATGGCGCGCGCGTTCATGAGCACCGCGCGGTAATACGAGTTTTGCACCACATCGGCAACTACACCAAGAGAAACAACAATTGGCACGCCCGCGGCAGTTAAAGACCCGAGCGTTCGCGCAGTGCGCGCTGAATTGAGTTCCACGACAATCTCGCGGAGCACTGGCGTATGAAGCGCACAAAAATCAAGCACGCGCCCGCCAAACGCCGTGCGAAAAAATACAAGCAAGACGGCACTGACAAATAAAACAGAAGAGAGAAACAAAACACTATGATTTTGGAGCGCATTGCTCGAAGCAACAAGCGCGCGCGTACTCGCCGGAAGCGCTACACCGAATTCTTTGAATGTTGAAGATAGTTCGGGCACGACATAGATAAGCATAAGGATGGCGATGGCGAGCATCACGAGGATAATGATTGCGGGGTAAATCAAAGCGCCGCTAAGTTTCTTCCCGAGCGTATACATTCTATCTAACTGCTCAGCAAGCGATGCGAACGATTGCGCAAGAGAACCACTCTCTTCTCCAGCCGCAACCACTGCCGGAAAAAGCGGCGGGAACACGCGCGGAAATTGCCGCAGGGCGTCTGAAAGCGATTTTCCTTTCCGTACTTCTTCTCCGATAGCGGAAAGCGTTTTCTTAAAAGATTTATTTCCGCTCTGGCGCACGAGCACTTCAAGCGCGCGAGAAAGCGGCAGGCCCGCGGAAAGCATCGCGCCAAGATTCCGAGCAAATGCTACCTTTTCGCGGAGCGGTACAAACGAAAAAGAAAACAGATGTAGAAACTTCATAGTAAGTTATTCCGACACCACCCGCATCACTTCTTCAAGTGTGGTAATGCCTTGCGCGCATTTGGAGATGCCGTCTTCAAGCATCGTGAGCATTCCCTCACTCCTCGCTTGCTTCTCCAAATCAGAGGTGGATGCGCCGCGAATCACAAGGTCGCGTATGGCAGAAGACATACCCATCACTTCGTAAATCCCAATTCTACCTTCGTACCCTTCGCCCTCCCCCGATTGCCGCGGCTTGTAGAACGGCACCTTTTCCCAGTGCGTACCCTTCGGCACGATTCTGTTCTCAATAAGCGCCAAGAGCGTTTTTTCCAAATCAATACTCTTGCCGAGCGCAGCAATGCCCGCTTTGGTTAGAAAATACTTTTCTTTAATTCCACTCAACTTACGCACTAACCGTTGTGCAATGACTAGATTTACGGTAGAGACAAGCAGAAACGGCTCCACTTTCATATCCAAAAGCCGCGGCACCGCGCCCGCCGCGGAGTTCGTATGCAATGTTGAAAGCACCAAATGTCCCGTGAGCGCAGCATTAATAGCGAGCGAAGCTGTCTCGTTGTCGCGAATTTCGCCGACCATCACGATATCGGGGTCTTGCCGCACAAGCGTGCGGAGCCCATGCGCAAAGTTGAGCCCAATTTCCGGCTTCACCTGCGTCTGGTTCACGCGCGGAATCTGGTATTCAATCGGGTCTTCCACCGTGGAAATGTTCACTTCCGGAGTATTCAGAATATCAATCATTGTGTAGAGCGTCGTGGTTTTTCCGCTTCCGGTGGGACCAGTCGTTAAAAGCATACCAGTCGTTTGGTGGAGTGCCTTATGCACTTTCTCAAGCGCATCGCCGTGAAAGCCGAGACCTTCAAGAGAAAATCCAGACGCGCCTTCATGCAAAAGCCGCATCACGATTTTCTCTCCGAAATACACCGGAAGTATGGACACGCGAAGCGACACTTTCTCGCCCTCCATAAGCACCTTGAACCTGCCGTCCTGCGGCAGGCGTTTTTCATCCAATTTCAAACTCGCGAGCACTTTTACGCGCGCCGCGATGCCTGCGGCTGCGGCGCGCGGCAAAGTCATTGCATCGCGCAAAATACCGTCAATGCGATATCGCACAGCCACTTCTCCCTCCTGCGGTTCTATATGAATATCCGATGCGTTTTGGAGCACTGCGTGTTTCAAGAGTGTGTCCACAATGCGCACGACCGGAAGATCTTCGGCAATTTTCTTGAGCTCCGCGGTATTGGCGGTGCCTTCCGGCAGAGCGGTCAGTATCGCAGATTCTTTCTGTATAATTTCTCCAAACTCTGCGCGCAGGGACTTTTGGTACAAAAGCAAAGCGGACTTGATGGAAAGGTCGTCGGTGAGGCGCGGCAAAATTTTCAAACCAACTTTTTTCTTAATGAAATCAATTGCCGCAAGGTCGTCGGCATCCAACATTGCCACTTCCAATGAGTTCTCTGTTTTCTTAAAAGAGATAATATTGTGCGTGCGCGCAATCGGCTCGGGAATCATAGTCAGCACGGAGAAATCAATCTTCTGGTTTTTCAAGTTTACAAACGGAATGCCGAGCACATACGCTTCTGTACGGCGCAAATCATCTTCGGAAATCTTGCCGAGGCGCACGAGCACTGCGCCAAGTTTTTCATTGCTTTTCTCCGCTTCTTTGCGCGCCGCGTCCAAATCGGCGCGCGGCACAAGCCCCGAGTCCGCAATAAACCGTTCTAATTGTTTGGCATCTATGTGCATATCAAAATTCTTTAAAGGTCGGTCTCACCGTCACGACTTGCAAAAGCACTTCGGCGGTACGCTTTTTCCCGCCAGAGGTACCAGTCACCGTCAGTGGATAATTTCCGTCCGGAAGCCATTCAGAAAGTTTTGCGGAAAACGCAGAGCCACGACTAAACTCTCCGCTTAAGAGCGTATCGTCACCAAAAATAAATGTAACAGTTGCCGTCTTTTTGTCTTTTGTAATTTTATCTGGTTTTGCGATAAGCGACACGGTATTTTCAAATCCGCCTTGCGGCGTAACGGTTACTTTCGCCTGAGAAGAAGGAGGTGGGGTTTCTCCGCCCCGGAATCGCTCTATATATATAGTACTCGGAGTTGCGTTTAAGCTGAAATCGGCGGGCGCGGGGTTTTGAACCTCAATACCCGTACCTTCGCATGCTTGTGATTGCTGGCTCGTATCTGCCGGAATCCGCTGTTGTGGACTACCGGAATCCGTCACGCGCACAGCCCCTGTCTTTCTGCCAACTGACTGATACACTACTCGCTGCACATCGGAACCAGTTGAATCGTTCGTCTTTTTCTTTCCGTTCAATGAATCGCTTCCAAACCAGTCATAATTGAAATTCGGAGTGCCGCCTGAAGTAATGGCGGTCCAAGTAACGGTTTCATTTGGATTTGCAATGTTATCGCCGTTTGTATCATCGGGGTCTTGCAGGGTTGCAAAACATACGGCATTGAGTGTTGCTGGCCCTCCTTGTGGTTGATTCTGTGGAGGAGGATTACTCGGTGGCGGGCTCCCTGTAGGAGGACTGCCGCCTGGAGGATTACCACCGGGCTGCGTTACGGTTACCGTCACATTTTGACTGCAGGTTTTTGTGCTGTTCGCGTTACGACACGAGAGCGAATAGATTTTGTCTGCTGAAAGCGCGCCTGTGGAAACATTACCGTTAGTCGCATTCCCCGTTGTAAAGTTTGTGCCAGTACAAACCGCCGCGTTTTGCGAACTCCATGTGATGGTAGATGCGCTTCCGGATGATACGCTGGTCGGAGAAGCGGCAAGCGAACATGCAACATCCGGTTCGTCCCCTTTCGCATAGACGCTTACCGAGAACTGTGTATCGCGCACGACATCGCGTTCCGTTCCATCTACAAGGGTTTCTGTTCCTTTGCCTCTTACACCGATTACAAAACTTCCAAGGGGCGTTTTACTACTCGTCTCTATTTTTATGTTGCTCGTTGCCGTCGGGCTCGCTGGGTTCGCACTCGTAATGGTGGCGGTGAATTTGTTGGAGCCAGAACCGATTGAAAGATTGTCCGCGCTTCCACTTGCAGAAGAATTATCCGGCGCAGTAATACTAATAATTGAAAGTGTAACTTGCCGAGTCGCACCCCAGAGAAGCGTTCTGGTTGCAGTTGTGATAACCGACTTGCCCTGCTCCACAGTCGCGTTGTTTGCAGAGAGGTCGTAATCAAAACAGGCTGCGGGTACAGTGGCCCTTTTGGCTTCAGAAAGCGGCCCTTCTTTGTCAGAACCGAATACTCCGGAAACTCGGTAGAGATATTCAACGCCGGGAGTTAGATTGCTGTCCGTGTAGCTTGTTCCAGTAATGCCGGAAATAGTGCGCGACTGCACTGTCTGTGTATTGGTCGCATATAATTTGTAACTTGTTGCCGAAACAGACGACCACGACACAGATAAACCGTTCCCTCCAATGCGCGGTGTGCATTCAGCAACAAGTGGGGTCGGCGTATTCAATACTGGTGTAGGTAATTTCTTCACAATGATTGTTTTCTGCGCACAGTTGCTTCCGTCAGACGAGTTTGATTCCGTGAATGTAGTTGAGATGGGGCGGTTGGCACACAAACGGATGTCCATAGAGACGCCAGCGATGCTGCCGGGGAATGCGGTTGCGTCTGACAGAGTAACAGTACGATTGGTGTTTGCGCTCGTGCTTGGTGGGAATGCGAGGAGCGCGCTCGTACTATCGGTCAGACCTTTTGCATCTCCGATTTTGTTCCAGTCCACGCCGGTGGACAGTTTGTATGAGTATTCGTTCTGAAAAGTGCCGAGCGCCGATGCATTGCCGATATTGTTCACACTGCCGGAGAGTGTACCGTTCTCGTTTGCGTAGTATTCGTTTGTTGTGCCGGGAATGAGTTCCAGCGATGGCGTAGGCGCATTCGCAGTGAGGTCGGGTTTTGGTTCCACGAGCGTCGCGCAGGTGGCCGTGGCGAGCGTTGCGGTTCCGTTTTTGAGGGAATATGAGTAAGAGGTTTCGGGAACGAGTCCGGTGTCTGTGTATGAACTTGTTGAGGACGGAGCAGTGAGTGTTGTGGAAAGCTTGGTTGAACCGCGGTAGAGAGCGGGCAGTTGCGCATTCGTGTAACTGTAATCAAGGCGGACGGACGAGTGCGAGAGTATAGCGCACGAGAGCGAGGCGCCGGTGACGGACTGGTAGGTGGCGGTCACTGTTTTGGGAGATGTTCCCACGCCGACCGAGACGGTGCAGGAAGTATTCACGGGACTCTTGGGTGTATCACACCCTTCCCAACCGGCAAAGAGTACGGCGTCTATGCCAGGAGGAGGAGCGGTAACAGAAAGCGTGGTATCAATTTTCTCGGTCTTGCTTGCCGTGTACGAAGTCGTGCCTCCGGTGCCTGATTGACTGCCGGAAATGACGGCGCCGGGCGTATCGGCACCGTTCAGCGTGGAGCGGACGATGAGTTTTTGTTCCTTGATGATTGAAATGGGAACAGATACGTTAGTGCTCGCGCAATTGTTCGTTTCGCTTTTTTCATTTGTTACGATGCCATCGTAGAGTGGTGGTCTGTCAGCGCAAAAGTC
>VMFZ01000030.1 GCA_007376285.1 Parcubacteria group bacterium Gr01-1014_17 | reverse complement strand
GGACGGCGTGGTGCGCCCGCCCTCTTTATTTTCTATGATCTTCGGCTCGCCTCCTTCTATCGCGGCCATCGCCGAGTTCGTCGTCCCGAGATCTATTCCAAGTATTTTTGGCATAAACGTTGTGTTTATAATGATTTATTTACTATAGTATTTTTCGACATTTTACCAGGCCGAAGTAAATAAGATATCCACCAATGAACAGAAGCATGATACTGTACATTATAGCGAATACATCATTATTTTCTTTCATACTACTCAATGATGCGGCGATAACTATTCCCCCTCCAAGAACGAAAGACCACCTCTTGAGGAATCTGCTTCTTGACCCTTTTTGGTGTATTCTTTTGTAGAAATCTGATGTTATATACACATAGATCGGAAGCGCGATCAGCGGCGCTAAAAGTCCGACTGATAGAGCAGTACCCTTGTTCCATTGGTTTTTCCTTGCAATTTTGTAACAAAAGAATGCGCATACTGCAGCGAATATCAAATAAGCAGATGATAACAATGTAGCCATACGCTTTACCTGTTATATTAGTAGTTATCCACAAAGGCCTACTTGACTAAAAAGAAGATGTGATATATCCTCTCTGTAGGTGACGATCCTGCTTTGATCGGTACTCTCCGACTCCGAGAAGCTCCCGAAAGGGAGTTTTCTTTTTTGCTTTCCAGTTTGCTATAATGTTTGAGTGGACGAGGGCCGGGTCCGGAGGGTTTCCGGGAGCAGGATCGTCACCTTGCTCTTGGGGTTCGACTCCCCCTCGGTCCACACAAAGAATCTGTTCCGACGCTTCGGAATGGATTTTTTGTTTTCATTTGGATTGCTGCATAATATTAATGCTATTGTTGCTTCCATTGATGTTAATGGAGGAAAGATTGAAATAATATATAACTCCACTGCCAGCTGCGGCTCCTACAAGGATAACGATGACACGTAACCAGGGAAATTTTTGAGTATCCACTTTTCGTTTTACAGAAAGAGGTCCTTTGTTAAATTCGTTCTTCACAATAAACGCATTTTCGCCCACATTTTGAATACCCGTATTCAATCCATTGAATTGATTTTGAATAATCGTGCTGTTGTTGCCCTTATTCACTACTCCGATTGTTTCTATACCTCCTTGTACAGTTTTCTTCTCTGCAGCTTGTCGCTTTTTTAATTCAAGAACAAATTTTGGCATCTGTGCTTGAAAATCATAGAAGGTTCCTGCCTGAACTTCATTGCCATCCTTTCTAATACGCCCGCCATTCTTATCATAGAGCGCGAGCTTCATATCATCTGACCACTCTGCGACAAGATGCTGTTTAAGTTCTTCCCACTTTAAGCCCTCCTTCATAATTTCAGCATCTGAAGGAATCTTAGTCCTGTTCACTAATTCGTAACCTTTGACAAGCATACTTTTTACTTTGCCAACCTCACGCGGGCGGGGCGGATCAGCCTGCCGTGGAGTATATATCCTTTTTGGAGGATGCTCGCGACGGCGCCCTCCGGTACATCGCTCATTTCTTCGCCGATTGCCTCGTGTCTCTCGGTGTTGAACGCGTCTCCCGCGACGGCGCTCACCGTTTCCAGCCCGTGCCGTTTCAGGATGTCTTCCAATTGCGCGCGGACGTTTCCCCTCGTCCTTTTTGTAATTGATGAAATCGGCTTTTGCGCGTTGCCATCCCTCCAGATATTCCCGCCGCTCTTTTTCCAAACGCTCAATCTCGGCTTTTTGCTTCGCGATCTTTTCTTCCGCGTCGCGCGGGCGCACTTCGGCGTCCGGCTCTGCTGTCACCTCAATATCAATGTCTTCGTCATGCGTCATATGCCATACGAATAAGATTGATAATCGCTTTTTGCTTTGGATAGTTTGCGCGCCGAGGGGAGATGATGCTGACAAAGCCCTTGAATCCCCATGGGTGCTCCCACGGGACGATTGTCATAGTGTAGGAACGCGCGGGGCGCCAAGGATTTTCCGCGCCAATCCACATTTTTCCTTCCCACATCCTTCCTTCTTCCCGGGCGCGGGGCAGTACGCGACGGATTTCAATATCCAAAAAATCAGTAAGGCGCCCAAACGCGCGCGCATATTCAGGATCGGCGAATTCCGGCTCCTCCAGCATAGTTGAAAAACCGCTCGCAGAGAACCGGTGCTCGCTTTCCATACCGGCGGCGGCAAACGCGCCCGCGATTTTTGAAACGCGGCGGGCAAACTCCTGGATAAATTCGTCGGCGTGGCGAATGGCAAATGCGTTGCGGAGCGACCGCGCCTCGTCGTCCGCGAGGATGACATCAGTCAGCAGATGATCCACAAAATAACGGTAGCCCCGGTCGGTGGGGACGCGGCCGCTTGAGGTGTATGGCTGTTCCAGAAATCCCCGCTCATCCAGTTCCCGCATCTCATTACGGATCGTGGCGGATTCCACACCAAGATTCCGCGCACGCACAAGATCGCGCGATGCCACAGGGCGGGCTGTCCGCACATATTCCCGAACGATTGCGCCAAGAATGGACTGCTGCCGTTCTTTTAATAGTGTGTTATCCCTATTCATGGTTTTGCGCCAGCTGATTTATACCTCAATTTTACCACAA
>VMFZ01000006.1 GCA_007376285.1 Parcubacteria group bacterium Gr01-1014_17 | reverse complement strand
TAACGATTGCCTCTATGCTCTCAACGAAGAGTTTATCTATGCGGTTACCGATAGTGTATCGTTGTGTTTTCGGTAATCGCTCGTGGATGAGGCGCCATAATTGGTATGCTTTCTTCATTTTCTCCAACACTGGCAAAACCCGTTGGGGGGGGGGTCTTCATAGAATCTTTTTTATGAAATTCATTCATACCTTTGGCGAAGTTATTTCTGTTGAAAACCTGCTCGCGGCGTGGAAAGAGTTTGTGAAAGGAAAACGGAGAAGACACGATGTGCAAGAGTTTCAACTGCGGCTAATGGAACACATCCTAACGCTTCACGAATGTCTGTGCAACAGAACATACCGACACGATTCTTATAGGCATTTTAAGATTTACGAACCAAAGGAAAGAGATATTCACAAAGCAACGGTTCGTGACCGCCTCTTGCATCGCGCACTGTATCGCATACTCTACCCATTCTTTGACCAAGAATTTATATATGATTCATATTCGTGTCGTGTTGGAAAAGGAACACATCTGGCACTCAACCGTTTTTACTCTTTTGCGTCGTGGCTTGGCGAAAATGGAAAACGCACCTGCTATATTCTTAAATGCGACATCCGCAAGTTTTTCGCTAACATTGACCATGCGATTCTCCTCAATATTCAAGCTCGCTCAATTCCCGATACAGATATTCTCCGGCTTCTCAAAGAAATCATTAACAGTTTCAATTCCGAAACAACAGGAAAAGGTCTCCCGCTCGGCAACCTTACTTCCCAGCTCTTCGTTAATATCTATATGAATGAGTTTGACCAGTTCGTTAAAGACGAACTCAAGGTCAAATACTATATCCGCTATGCCGATGATTTCGTCATCTTTTCACAAAACAAGGACTTTCTCTACTCTATTATTTCACTCCTATCCCGATTTCTTTCCGAAAAACTCCGCCTTGCACTACATCCTGACAAAATATCCATCGCCACTCTTGCTTCCGGAGTTGACTTCCTCGGCTGGGTGCATTTTCCGAATCATCGCGTTTTGCGGACGGCTACGCGGCGGAGAATGTTAAAACGAGTGAATGAGCATAATTTTTTTTCCTATGTTGGTTTGTGCAAACATGGGAATACATTTGCGCTACAAAAACGCATTCTGGCGAGTTATAGTAGTACCCATGCGCGTACTTAATTTAAGTTTAGATAAAGAGGTGTTGAAAGAAGGAACGCTAGTGCAAAAGCGGCTCGCTACGCTTGCCGCCGCTGCTGGAGAAATTGTTGTATTAACGCCATTTTCGCATAGCGGCAGTAAGGTCGCGAAGTTTTTTAAGTTGTGGAAACAAGCGAGAAAAGTTCTTTCGGAAAAGCTTTTTGACTTTATTACCGTTCAAGACACCTCGTATTTGGCGTTACTTGCGTATATGCTCGCAAAGAAATCTCGCATACCACTGGAAGTGCAGGTTCACGGGTTTGAGAAGTTGCGCGGCGTGCGTAAATTGCTTGCGCGATTTGTATTGCGCCACGCGGATAAGATAAGAGTCGTGAGTGAGAGATTAAGACGCGAAATTTCTCCGCGCTCGTATGTGCTTCCTGTTTATACACAAATCCCCTCCCAGCCCCCCCTTTGTAAAGGGGGGGAGGAAGGGGGGGATTTTGTATTTCTTACCGTTGGTCGGCTTGTTCCTGTGAAAAACATCGCGCTCCAGATTCGCGCGTTTGCACAGGTGGTAAGAAAGTTTCCGCAGGCGCGATTGGTCATTGTCGGAGATGGCCCGGAGCAGAAGAACTTAGGGCGAAAAGCGAAAAGCGAAAAAGTAGAAGAGAAGATAAGGTTTGAAGGGAGGCAGGAAAATCTAGAGAAGTATTATCAAGAAGCAGACGCCTTTTTGCTTACCTCCGATTCAGAAGGATGGGGAGTTGTCGTGACGGAAGCCGCTGCCTACGGCCTTCCAATTATTATGACGGATGTCGGATGTGCAGGAGAGTTTATTAAAAATGGAGAAAACGGAATCGTGATTCCGGTCAGCGATGAAGATGCGCTCGTTGCTGCGATGAGACGCGTTATTGAGGATACGGAGTTGCGCGCCCGACTTGGGCACGCCGCGCGCGCCTCATTTGCCGCGCTTCCGAGCGCGGATGAGCAGATACGAAAGCAAGTAGAAGAGTGGCGTTTGTTAGTCCGTCAAAGAATGACACCCGATGTTTGCCGCCTATCAACATCGGGTGTTCTTATGATTTAGCATTAAGCCACGATCGTATCTTAATGCTAAATTGTGCACACACTATCTTTAACGGTCGTCAGAGTTAGTGTATCTCAGTATTTTGCAAAATAGCTGAACGGAAAATAAAAACACTCCGATTTTGTGTCAGAGTGTCTGTATGTGCTATTTGACACACACTAAGTCAAGAAATCAACCTTACTTTCAGCGTCTTTGCTTGTTACCCACTCGTTGTGGGCAAGCCCGACGAGCAAATCGGCAATCATACCAGAAAGCATTTTATCAAACCAAGGTTGCACCCCAGAACATGCCACGACGATGCCGTGCCTTTTCACGCCGCCCCAGTACACGGTGTCATTGGGGAACAGGAGGTGTGGCTTGATGCTTGTTCCGTCGTCATTGCGTCCGTGCCAAAGTTGAAGCGCCTTGCACCGTGCGATTTGGTCATAATCTCCAGTCCACTTATCTTTTAAGAGTTGGTATTCGCAAAGAAAATGCGCCTTGGTTGGGAAGTTCGGATAATCCATATCTGTTGTCTCGTGGCCGACTTCCATTGCAGGCACGAGGACTACAATACAGCACGCTTTTCTTTTGAATGGTATATTTGCTGAAAATATTCCGTTAATGAAATAATGAATGGCTTTTTCTGCGAGTTGTTTGGTAAGGAACTTTGGCGTTAATGTTTCAGACATACTAACCTCTCTATTGTTTAGATTTTTCGGAATTCCAAAACAAGGGTAGCACCGCGATTTATATATGTCAAATTACCGTTATTCTCTTATTCTCACGAATTAGAGAATAGACATCCGATGTTATGGGCTTCAAATATGGAGTGTCGGAGAAATTACTCAAAATGAATCTCTTTGGTACCACCAGTGCGTTTTGAAAGTTCGGCAGAAAGCAGAGGGTATGCGCCAAGTGCCGCGTCTTCTCCGATGAGCAGCGCCGCTTCGGCGCGCGCGGCTTCTACCATTTTTAAGTTTTGCAATGCCTCCATCGCGACATCCGAGACGCCCCACTGTTCCCGCCCGGAAAGCTGCCCCGCGCCGCGCTGGGCTAGGTCGTATTCCGCCAACTCAAAGCCGTTTTTCGCTTGCCCGAGCGCTTTCAAGCGCTCAACTGTTTTTGTGCCCGTGCTCTCGGCAAACACGAAGCAGTGCGCCTGATGAGTGCTCCGCAATACGCGGCCGCGCAATTGGTGGAGTTGTGCAAGCCCGAAGCGCTCCGCGCCTTCAATAATAATAAGCGTTGCGTTCGGTACATTGACTCCGACTTCAACGACGGAAGTGGAAACGAGTATATTGATTTTCCCGTCCCTAAAACACTCCATCACCTCTTCTTTTTCAGAGTCCTTCAGTTTGCTGTGCATAACCGCGATTTCATACTCGGGAAATACTTCTTTTTTTAATCGTTCCGCTTCTTTTTTCGCAGAGCGCGCCTGCACGGCGAGTGCCTTGGTCGGGTCCGGTTCATCAATGCGCGGGCAAATAACATACACCTGCCGCCCATTTTGCAGTTCTTTCCGTATATGCTCGTACACTTCCGCTCGCTCGCTTGGTAAAACAATTTTGGTGCGTATCGGTTTTCTCCCTGCGGGCATTTCGTCAAGGAGCGTCAAATCAAGGTCTCCGTACAGTGTGAGCGCAAGCGTGCGCGGTATCGGCGTGGCGGTCATACTTAAAAGGTGCGGCATTATTTTTTCCTTGTGTACAAGCGCTTTGCGTTGAGCAACGCCGAACCTATGCTGTTCGTCAATAATCACATACGCAAGGTGCTTGAAGCGGACAGCTTTTTGGATGAGTGAATGAGTGCCGACGAGAATCGGGATTTCGCCGTTCGCAACCCACTTAAGAAGTTGAGTGCGGGAAATGTCGGTGGCGCCGTGCGTATTTACTTTTGATGGGAATTTTCTGCAACCAGAGGAAGTAATGAGTCCGATATTGACAGGTAAATGCGAAAAGAAAGAAATAAAATTCTCAAATTGCTGTTTGGCGAGTATTTCAGTCGGGCACATATACGCCACTTGGAGATTTCCAAAACTTTGTCCCGACGGACTCGAAGTAACTATTGAGTACGCGGTGCTTGCGGCAACGGCGGTCTTGCCGCTCCCTACATCGCCTTCCAGAAGCCGCGCCATTGGTATTCCTTTTTTGAAATCGCCAGCAATCGCATCAATCGCGCGCTGCTGCGCGCGCGTCAGCGGAAACGGAAACCGCTCCGTAAATCGCGCAATCTGCGCTTCTGTCTTTTCTATCACAAACGACGGTTCGCGTTTTAGAAGCACCCGCTCTTTTTGTTTTTGCAGTTGTATGAGAAATATCTCCTCAAATGAAAATCGCTTGCGCGCGGCGCGCGCGTCTGATTCTTTTTTCGGCGCGTGTATCCAGATGAGTGCGGTTTTTCGGCTCGGGAGTGAATATTTTTTGAGAATGTCGGATGGAATTGGGTCTTCAATAAAATCCAACATGTAAGATTTTCCGCCAGAGGCGGATCCGCCTACTACGGCGGACAGGATTTTTTGTATGGCGTGGAAGAGCCAATTTGAAGAAACGCCGCGCGTTTCCGGATACACAGGATGCAAATGGTGCGCGTCGCTCTCGGTTCCGAAAAGCGAGGTCTCGGCGCTTAAAGGAATTTTTTCCACCCGCTCAATTTTTGGATTTGAGAAATAGAGTTCGCTCGTTGCGTTTCTTTTTTGGGAAGTTTTTCCTTCCACTCTGACAAGCGCTCCCTCTGGAATCATTTTTGCAAGATATGGTTGATTGAACCAGATGAGCTTGATGGTGCCGGTATCGTCGGCAAGTTCCGCCGTTCCCATCGTCATTTTCGTGCGGAACGCTTTGCTCGCTTTCAGTTTGCTTACTCTCCCGAACACTGTCGCGGTCTCGCCTTTTTGGAGGTTCGCAATCACGCGCATTTCTGCAACGCTTCCGTAGCGGGAGGGAAAGTGGTACAGCAGGTTTTCCGCGGTCTCAACGCCGAGTTTTTTCAGCCCCTTTCGCTCCGGTTCCGTGAGGCGGAAATGGTCCGCAATAAGCGATTGCAAGTTCATCGTGGTAATTAGTATATCAATTCCGGTGCTATAATTATCGTAAGCCGGTAGCGTAGCGCGGGGCTGGACTTAGTAATCCGTGCCCCGAGGGTGCAAATCCCTCTATCGGCTGTAAAGACAGATATCCACATAAGATGCTTGACTCAAACACGGTACCGTGTATACTTGTGATGTTACTAAGTCCAGCCCTCACGCGCTGTGCGGGGCACGGAAGCAAAAATACCGCTCTATTGGGCGGTATTTTTGTTTTCATAAAAATGCGCTATAATCAATAGTATGTTAATTCTCATCGCCATCGCGGCTTTTGTGGCAACTATGCTAGGCGGGCTGTTTGCGCTACGGCTCAAAGACCGTCTGCATTTGATACTCGGCTTCAGCGCTGGCGCGGTACTCGGCGTTGCATTCTTTGATTTGTTGCCTGAAGCGGTGGAACTTGCGGGCGAGGGAACCGAGCCGTCGTTTGTGTTTCTTATCGTCGCGCTCGGGTTCACGCTCTATCTTTTGCTGGACCGTCTGTTTTTCTTGCATGGACACGGCGGGCACGAACATACGGACGAAGACGCGCATGCCGCGCATTGCCGCTTGTCCGCCGACGAGGCGGGCAATCGCGGCGCGTTCGGCGCAGGAAGCTTGTCCGCGCACAGTTTTATTGATGGTCTTGCGGTTGGGCTTGCGTTTAAGGTTTCTCCTGCAATCGGGCTTGTGGTTGCGCTCGCGGTGCTCGCGCATAATTTCTCGGACGGCATCAATACGGTCAGTATGATTCTGAAAAATGCGGGTAGTCGCGCCAAGGCACTCCGCTGGCTTCTCGTTGACGCGCTGGCGCCCGTTGCGGGTATCGCGCTCTCATATTTTTTTGTTGTCCGCGCGGAATTACTCGGGCTTATCTTGGCGCTCTTCGCCGGTTCGTTCCTCTATATCGGCGCAAGCGACCTTCTACCGGAAAGCCACCACGCGCACCCGGTGCGCTGGACGACCATAAGCACCGTGCTCGGCATCGGCGCACTCTTTTTAATTACCCGTTTTGCTGGAGTTTAGGTGTGCCGCGATTGGAGTGCAAGCGCGAGCGCAGCGAGCGAAAGCGAGATGTCGCGGAAGAGAATATCAATCTGGCTCCAGTTGAAATAGACGGCGCTTCCGAGAAAGAGTGCGGCAATAAGCGAGGGGAGGAAGATGCGCCAGCCGGATAGAATCCAAAGGGCAAGTGCGATGTGGAAAACAGCGAGGAGTAAAAGGAGCGTTCCTTCCGGAATACCGCTTTGTTGCACAAACACCGGCACATAGCCGATCCAGTCAGTCGGGTTTTTCCAAAAACCATATGCGGGGTAGAGGAAAGCGAACGCAAGCGCGATACGGAGCAAGAGATGAGACATTTTGTTTATTCAGTGACCACCACGGTTCCAGTCATATTTGCGTTCAAGTGGTCGTGGTATTTCCATTCTCCGACTTTTTCAAACAAAAAGCGAAACTCATCTTTTCCGCGTTGGTCGGTTTTGTATTGGTCAAACTCTGGATAGAGCAAGTGGGTTGGGTGCGCACCGGATGCAATGGATACGCGCGCGCCAGTTTTGTTTCGGAAAATAACGGTCCCGCCTTTTTTAATTGTTATTATTTTTGGTGAGAATCCGTTGACATCGTAAGTGACCACTGCTTCCATCGATTCAAATGAGGAATCTGGAGGGGGCGGCATGTATAAATCTGTTGAACTGTTTTGAACAACCCAGAATATACCAGCGGCAACGACGACAATAATAACAAGTATCCAAACTCCCACTCCGCCTTTTTGCGAATTGATATTCATAAGATTCTTTTCATTCAAGCGAATAATGTTTGCATTATACGAAACGCGAGTTCATTTGTCAGCGACGACATCTCTTATATCCAATTTGCAATACCCTTCGCCGTTTACATGGCAGTTGATGCCGAGCACCCATTTTTGGTTTGGGTTCAGCGTTCCGTAGTTTCCGCCCCGATTCGGCTCCGTGCTGCCCTCGGCGGTTACTTGTTTGAAGTTCATACTATAGGCAAGCGAGTCCCCAGTGTTGTCTATGACGATAATTTCTTTTCCGGTGTTTTCAACGGCCAGCTCTGTAAACTTGTATTTGCTTCGGTTGTTTCCGCGCGTGACATTGTTGCGCGTGCCGAGTACGCGCATGCCCTGCTTGTGGCCGTTTTCGTCTATGAGGTATATGGCAAATTCTGAAAAATGATACCGTTCGGTCGTCATACAGTGTCCGGTGCAATCTGTGTTCGGGCTTTCCATTTTACCTTCAAAGGTACCGATAATCCGTACTTTATTCTTTTGATTCAAATTAACATCCAGGAGTTTGGAGCGCGGCATGGAAAAGCTTGGTGCATACCACCCCGTGTCGGTAAATTGTATTGTCTTGTTTCCATCTGTTCTGTATTGCCGCGTTTTGAGCACACCAGTTTCAAACACATACCCGCCCCATGTCCTTTTTTGAACATTCACTACTTTTGCGTTGAGTCCCGCGAAGTGTTTCAACCCCGCCTCTATCGTTTCGTCCATAGTTCCGTATTTTGTGATAATTGCGGCACCGTTTTCCGTATTCAAAGGCAAAAAGCGAAACGCCGTATCCGCAAGGCCTACGAGTGCGATAAACCCGACGCCGATGGCGATTGCAGTCAGTTCTTTTCTCATAAGATGGGGATAGTATAACACGGCAAAATGTTACACTATTCACAGAATAGTTGTTTTGTCAGTTAACCTTCAAAAAGAAAGGACTGTATGTTTTTTGTTGTCGCACTGTTTTTAAGTATTGCATATGTTTCGCTTGTGGAATGGATGCTTCACCGGTTTGTGATGCATCGGCCGTTGCTCGGATTCACCTATCCGTTTGAGGCGCATGCCAAAACGCACCACCGCATTTTTCGGGCGGATGATTCGTACCATCTCAAGCGAGAGGAGGATAAAAATACGATTCCTATGAAGTGGTGGAATGGGCCCGTGCTCATTTTTGCAACAACACTTACCTCTGTTCCAGTGGGGTGGCTCATCGGGCGCTGGTCGGTGGTCGCTATTGTCGGCGTTGTGTGCGCCGCGTACTACGGCGCGTACGAATATCTGCATTGGTGTATGCACCTTCCGAAAAAACGGATTGTAGAACGCTCGGGCATATTCTTCCGTCTCAATGGGCATCATTTGCTCCATCATCGGTATATGAACCGCAACTTCAATGTGGTTTTGCCTCTCGCCGACTTATTCCTCGGCACCCTGCTTCTGCGTTCCAAAGTATGCTTCGCGCAAGCAGTCGGTCAATCGCTTCCGAATGTTCAACCACGCATGGCTCCGTGTCGGTAGGCGTGTAAGTATTATTGAAGGGTTATTCACAAACACCCCGATTGTGTGTCGGGGTGTTTTTTTGTAAAAACGGAGGGTGTGGGATTCGAACCCACGAGGGGATTTCTCCCCTAACACATTAGCAGTGTGCTGCTTTCGGCCGCTCAGCCAACCCTCCAATGTTTGTTACTTTATCAAAAACCGCACCCGATGTCTAAATTGCAGACATCGGGTGCGTGAGATGGAGAAGCGGCACCAGATGTTGATGGGTGGCAAACATCTGGTGCCGTTTCAATCAGTGCGCGAATGTAATGGCGATAACTTTTCGCGCGCCGCGCGCGAGGAGGGTGCGCCGCGCTTCCGCAAGTGTCGCACCGGTGGTTGTGACATCATCAAGAAGTACGATATTACGACCTTTTATTTCAGCGGGATTTTTCACAACAAAGCAATCTTCAAGATTTTTTATTCTCGCATCCCGGTTTTTGCTTTTGGTCTGGCTTTCCGTTTCCTTCACTTTTATAAGCGCGAGCGCGTTCAGTTCCGCAAGCCCTTGAAGCTCGCGCATCATTTCACGCGCCAGAAGTTCGCATTGGTTCAAGCCGCGCTCCGCGCGGCGCTTTGGTGCAAGAGGGATGGGGACAATGAGCGGCGCGCGGAAGTTCTCGGTTTCCGAAAGTTCAATGAGCCATTCCGCGAGTTCGTTTGCAAGGAGCTCTCCCATAAGCCGCGCGATGTATGTATTACCGCGATATTTCACTTCCCACACGGCGGTTTTGACGAGCGGGTTTTCATATGGAAAAAGCGGAAGTGCCCATTCGCGCGGTTGGAACGAAAGCGGTGGCACGGCGTCGCGGAACGCCGCCGCGCTCATTTGTTCCACTTCAGCAACACGCGCCGATGGTGGAAAAAGCAAATTGAGAAGAAACCGTAGCATAGTGGTATTATAATAGGTGTATGAAGAATCCGTTTGCTGGTATCCTCTCTCTTTTCGCGCGCGGCACGGAAAGTATTTGCGGCGTTGATTTCGGTTCGTCTGCTCTTAAAGTGGTTCAATTGAAAAAGAAAAATGGGCAAGCAGTGCTAGAAACCTACGGTGCGGTTGCACTCGGACCGTATGTAGGGACGGAAGCAGGTCGCGCCGTCCGCCTCTCGGGCGGAAAGCTTGGCGAAGCGTTGCAAGATGTTATGCGCGAAGCGAAAATTACGGCAACGCAATGCGGGGTTGCGGTACCGATGTCAGGAAGTTTGATTGCCTCGCTCACCCTTCCGGTGCGGCAAGGGCAGGATGTGTCTGCGCTTATTCCGATTGAAGCGCGGAAATATATTCCAACGCCCATTTCAGAAGTACAGCTCGATTGGCGCGTGTTGTCCGAACCTGGAGTTGCGCCTAGCGTAGAGCAAGAAAAAACAGATGTGCTAATTACTGCTGTTCACCGCGATGCGCTTGAGCGCTTAAAGGGCGTATGTGCGGACGCCGCGCTCGCGCCGTCATTTTTTGAAATAGAGTCGTTTAGCACTGCACGCGCCGCTGCGCCCGCGCCGGATGCCGTGCTTGGAATTATAGACATCGGCGCGAGCGCGGCGAAAATCAGTATTGTTGATACTGGCGTATTACGCGATGCGCATACCGTCAATCGCGGCGGGCAAGATATGACGCTCGCGCTTTCATCATCGCTCGGAATACCCGTCGCGGAAGCCGAGGCGCGCAAGAGAAGCCTGCCTGCGCAGACAGGCGGTGCACTCCGCGAGGGAGACCAAGTCGCGTCCGCGATTACCGCGCGCATTTTCGGAGAGGCGCGGGAAGTGTTTGCGCATTACGAAGAGCGCGCCGGTCGCGCACTCGGCGGCATCGTTTTCTCCGGCGGCGGCGCGCTCTCGGCGGGGCTTCTTGCCGAAGCAGAAAAAGTGTTTTTACTGCCCGTCGTACTTATTGATCCAATGGTACAGCTCGCCGCGCCCGCGTTCCTTTCTCCACTCCTCGCGCGAGCAGGTCCGGAGTTTGCCGTTGCAATCGGCGCCGCGCTCCGTCGGCTTGAGGAGGTGCGCTAATGATGTGTATAGTTATGCATAATTGATTTTTGTCGGTATTTTGTTATACTACCCGTATGGCTGTCATTACCATACCAAAGCATTTACACAATAAAGAACTCGTCCTTATTCCAAAAGAGGAATACGAGGAATTAAAACGCATGGAGCCGCAGCGCGTGTTTAAGGAGGTTTCTATGACCAAAGCGCAGAAACACGATCTTGAGACCGCACGGCGAGATTATGCCAGTGGCGATTTCGTAACCATTGATGTACTCAAACACGACTTGGAGCGTAGAAGTTAGAGGTAAAGTGCGTAAGGTATTAAGAAAGATTCCAGCACAAAATGCTGGAGATATTTTCGCGGTGATTCAAGAGTTACAGACAAACCCGTTTTTGGGAGATATTGAGAAACTCAAAGGAGAAAACAATGCGTGGCGACGCCGTGTAGGTCACTATCGTATTTTTTACGAGGTTTATCAACAGACACATTCTATCTTTGTTTATCGTGTTGAACGGCGTGGGTCGCATACCTATTAGGATTGCGCTGTGCATATCTATTCGTTTTGCGGATGTTGTATAATAGAAGCGTGGACTTTCAGATGCCCCCAACATTTATTCCGCGCCAGACCGCTGCCGCGCAAAACGCACAGGCGCGCCACGCGCGCGTCAGCGTGTTTTTCTACTTGAGCGCCGGCGCGTTTGCGATTTCGCTTCTTGCGGCTGGAGGCGTTTTTTTCTATCAGAAAATTTTAGCGAACCGTTTGGTAAAAATGAATAACGACTTAGTGGCGGCGCGCGCCGCGTTTGAACCCGCATTTATTGAGGAGCTCCAACGGATGGACACCCGGCTTGAATCCGCCAAGGCGCTCCTCGCACAGCACCGCGCCGTGTCGCCATTATTTGTACTTTTGGAGCGCGAAACCCTTGCAACTGTGCGGTTCACGAAGTTTGGTTTTTCTGAAGTGCCTGAGGGTGGCGTTCGCATTGCGCTGGGAGGCGAAGCGGCGAGTTTCAACGCGGTCGCGCTTCAGTCAGATGTGTTCGCCAAGAACGGCAGTTTCTTGGACCCGGTGTTTTCCGATTTTGATGTGGACAAGAGCGGCACGGTGCATTTTAGTTTTACGGCAACCGTGGCGCCTGAATTTGTATTGTACCGTTCGCATCTTGCGAGCATGAAAAAGCCGTCTGCGCAAACCCCGCAAAAGCAAAACGGAGTTGCGGGGCAAGCGGCTGGTGTGGGCGGGGCACCAGCGAAGCCGCCTGCAGTTAAACCGCCGAGCGGCGATGTAGAGTTCGGAGACGATATTTTATTTTAATTTTGAGCATATGTACGGAAAATTTTTTATCCCTGTTTTGTTTCTCGGGCTCGCCGCATCCGTAACGGCGTGGTTTACCGTGCCGCGATGGCGGGATGCGACCGGCGCCACGGAGTTTTCTGCAAAAAGCATTTCAGAGTTGAAAGCGGATGAAGCCGTGTACGGCGACGCATTCAGTAAAATGCGCGAGATTGAGCTTGCGCGCACGGGGCTTGCGTCAAAATACAATGCGGTGTCGGAAGAAAATAGAACACGGCTCGGAAAGATTGCGCCGGATATGGTTGATTCAGTGCGGCTCGTGCTTGATATTGAAAATGTGGCGCGCGCGCATGGGTTAAAACTTAGAAGCGTTTCAACCGGTGCAGCGCCTGCCTCCCGAGGAGGCAGGCAAGGAGAGGAAAAAACCTATGAACCACTTTTGTTTTCATTCAGCGCAATCGGCGCGTACGAAAAATTCATGCCGTTTCTTGCCGACCTTGAAGCGAGCATACGGCTTGCAGATATTGCGGGAGTGGATTTCGAATCAAAGGACGCCTCGGATTATGTGTATGGAATCTCGCTTCGCACCTATAAATTAACAAGTGCCTCTGAATAATATTATGCCCGCTGTGTTGCAAAACAAAAAAGTGCTCGTGTTGATTGCCGCGTTTGTGCTCATTGCTGGAGCACTTTTGGTGTTTGGTGGGAGTGCGAGAACACCGAGCGGTCCGTCGTCTCCTGCCGCGCCGTTTCTTTCTGTATCGCCGGTGGCCTCGGCGGATGCAGTGGTTGGGCAAGATTTGCTTGCCGCACTCGCGCTTCTGAAAACCATACAATTAGATACTTCGGTGTTTGCAGACCCGCTTTTTAAGAGTTTGTCGGATTGGGGAAAGGCAATTCCTCCACAGCCAGTTGGGAGGCGTAACCCATTCGCGCCACTTGGCGCAAAACCAAGCGCTACGGGAGCGGCGAAGCCTCCCACAGTACCTACGAAACCAGCAACGGCTCCGCAAACACCACCACCGGCTTCTTCTGCGCAAACTCCACCTTCATCCGCGTCGTCGGATGCGGATGTATGGGATTTTTCGGATATAGAGTTTGATTTCTAAAATAGTATGAATACATTATTAACACTCATGGCGGAAAAATCGGTTATAGATAAAAAAGATATTCCTGCGCTTCAAGCGGAGGCAGATTCGTCGGGCAAGATGGACGAAACGCTCGTGCGTCACGGCGTCGCGCTTTCCGATGTGCTTGCGTCGCGCGCCGAGCTTTTCGGCATTCCGGCGAAAAGCTTGGAAGGGCAGGAGATTCCGCTTGATGTGTTGCGGTTTATCCCAGAGGAGTCAGCGTTGTATTACAAGTTTATTCCGGTCGGAATGCGCGACGGCGCTTTAGAAATTGGCGTGACAAATCCCGACAATCTTGAAGCGCGGGACGCGCTTAACTTTATTGCGGGAAAACTCGGAATGCCGTACAAGCTGTTTCTCATTTCAGGCGCTGATTTTGAACGCGTGATGCAATCGTACCAGTCGCTTTCTGGAGAGGTAACGAAAGCGCTCACTGAACTTGAAGGAGCCGTTGATGTGGAGGGGGATGTGGAACTGGGGCCCGCTTTGAAAGAATCCGAAACGAAAATTATTGAAGACGCGCCCGTGACGAAAATTGTGGCGACTATTCTCCATTATGCGACCGAAGGACTTGCGTCCGACATACACATTGAGCCGCAGGAGGACCGCGTGCGTGTGCGCTTCCGCGTGGACGGCATACTCGGGACGAGCTTGGTGCTTCCCGCCAAGGTGCATGCGGCGACCGTTGCGCGCATCAAGATTTTGTCCAACATACGCTTGGATGAAAAACGGAAGCCGCAAGACGGCAGATTTAGTGCGCGTATTGCGGGGCGGCGGATTGATTTTCGCGTGTCTACCTTCCCGTCGTACTATGGCGAAAAAGTGGTAATGCGTATTTTGGATACGGAAAAGGGCGTCAAACCGCTTCCCGAAATGGGCCTTTCGGAGCGAAATGTGGAAATAATTCGCCGGATTCTGAAGCGCCCCTACGGCCTCGTGCTTCTTTCGGGCCCCACCGGTTCCGGAAAGTCAACGACCCTCTACGCGATGTTAAACGAGCTTGACCGCGAAACGCGCAATGTACTCTCGCTTGAGGACCCGGTTGAGTACACCATACCAGGTATGAGCCAGTCGCAGGTGCGGCCTGAAATTGGCTACTCTTTTGCGACTGGACTCCGTTCAACCTTGCGGCAAGACCCGGATATTATTATGGTCGGCGAGATTCGCGACAAAGAAACCGCGCAACTCGCCGTGCAGGCGGCGCTCACGGGGCACCTTGTGTTCTCCACCCTCCATACGAACAACGCCGCCGGTGTCGTGCCGCGCCTCATAGATATGGGCGTTGACCCGTTTTTGATTGCGCCGACGATGGCACTGATGATTGCCCAGCGGCTTGTTGGAAATATTAATCCGGGTACTGGGAAGCCCATGCCGGTTGACGGGAGTGTTGCGGCAACGATTGACCGTTCGTTCACGGATTTGCCGGAAGGGGTGCGAAAAAATATTCCGCATGCCAAAGAGGTGCTTTTTATTGAACCGACCAAGGATTGCCCGAAAGGCATTCGCGGCAGGAGCGCGGTATTTGAGGTGATTGAGATGGATAAGGCGTTGGAGCGCGTGATTCTCTCGCGCCCCACGGAGGAGGAAATTACCAAAGTGGCGCGCGCACAGGGTATGCTGACGATGAAAGAAGACGCGGTCCTCAAAGCATTCCGCAAAGAGATTCCGTGGGAGGAGGTGAATAAACTTTGATATACTTATAATATGGACTCAAATGCAAAACACACAATACTAATTGTGGACGACGATAAGTTTTTGCTCGCGATGTACCAGACGAAGTTTGGGAAAGCGGGCTGGACGGTGGAAGCGTCGCTTAACGCGACCGAGGCGCTTCAGAAACTTCGCGACGGGCTCCAACCCTCCGCGATTATGTTTGACATCATTATGCCAGGGGTGGATGGTGTTGAATTTTTGAGTTTGCTTAAAAAAGAAAAGCTCGCGCCGCGCGCCGCGCTGATTGCGCTCACTAACCAAGGCAAAGAGGACGGGAGTATTGAGAAAGTGAAGGTGCTCGGCGTTGACGGCTATATAGTGAAAGCCGCTCTCATTCCCTCTGAAGTCGTGGAGATGGTGCAGAGAATAGTTGATGGGAGGAAAAAATAAAAAAATCAATTATGGCTTCTGATTATATAAAAGAACTAGAGGGATTGGCGGACTATGTGCTCCGCGAAGGCGCGTCGGACTTGCATTTATCCGAAGGCAAGCCGCCGGCAATTCGCGTGAACGGCACTCTCCTTCCATTAGAGAAACAGCCGAAGATTTCGCATACGGATGCGGAAGGATTTGCGAAAGCGCTTTTAAAAAAAGAAGAGGTGGACCGGTTTTTCGCAGACAAAGAAGTTGATGTGTCGTGGGCGTACGGCGACAAAGCGCGCTTTCGTGTGAACGGCTATTTCCAACAGGGCGGCATTGCATTTGCGATGCGGCTCATTCCGCGCAAAATCCAGACGCTTGAAGAACTTGGATTGCCGCCGATATTGGAAAGTTTTACCAAGCGCCAACAGGGGTTCTTTCTGGTCGTGGGGCCGATCGGGAGCGGAAAATCTACCACGCTTGCATCGCTTATTGAAATGGTAAATGCGTCTCGCGCCGAGCACATTATGACGATTGAAGACCCAATTGAATATGTGTACGAACAGAAACAGTCCATCATAGACCAGCGCGAGGTGCGCCTGGATACCAAGGACTTCCGCACAGCGCTCACTTCGCTTTTCCGGCAAGATATTGATGTGGCGCTCATTGGCGAGATGCGCGATATTGAAACCATCTCCGCCGCGGTCACCGCGGCGGAAACCGGGCACCTCGTGTTTTCAACGCTCCACACAAACAGCGCGGCGCAGACAATTGAACGCATCATTGATGTGTTTCCGCAGGGTCAGCAGGAGCAGATACGGCTCCAACTGGCGGGGTCGCTCACGGGCATCTTCTCCCAGCGCCTCGTGCCGCGCGTTGCGGGCGGCCGCGTACCAGCGTACGAACTCCTTATTTCCAACAGCGCCGTTGCAAACCTGATTCGTGAAAAGCGCACGCACGAGATTCAAACTGTCATCCAAACCGGCGCGGAGCAGGGGATGATAGATATGGACCGCTCGCTTGCCGAGCTTGTGCGCCGCGGCGAAATCACACCCGAAGTCGCTTTTTCTTATTCGCTGAATCCGGCAGTGCTTGAGCGGCTGCTGTAATACGACTCTCTTGAGCCATAGGACTTCCAAGGTTAGTCCTTGGAAACAGGGAAAGTGAGCCATTCAATAAGTTCACGCTCGGCAGAGTTTTTCCTATGAAAATAATCAGGAAAAGCATCTTTATTGAGAACAGCTAGTTCTGTTCTTGGATCATTCACACTTATATAGTCCAGAAAACTTGAATATCGGTATTCACGCACATAGGCGAATATCTTTTTACGGTTTGCTCGAATATTTGTTTTCCAATATGCGTCTATTATTTTTGCTGGGTTAAGGTGTATATAAGAGAAAAGATATTTTAGATATTGATCACGGTTGGCATGTTTTGCTTTGAATGTTCCTTCAAACAAACTGCCAGTACGGTCGTATTTTTTATTAAAATACATTGAATATGCCGTCAAAATCTTTTTCATGAACGCACTTATTCCTTTTCCTTGCTTTGTTCGCTCACGCACTAGAATATGAAAATGATTCGGCATGAGACAATACGCGCCGATATCTATAAGTTGGTCACCCCTTTCAATAGAAAGTACATCATGACGGGGCAGTGTTTTGTAAACAATGGGGATAGTGCCGTTACAAAGATAGAGTAAGTGAACAAAACGACTGTAATCCTGTTTATTATTGAATATCGTACGCTTGTCTGTTCCTCGGTTGTAGAGGTGATAAAACTCGTTGGGAGCGAATGAAAATTCTCGTTGCATCTCATAATCTTACCAAGGACTGTCCTTGGAGACAATTCACGGGTTTGTGTAGTTTGGGGAATACTTATAAAATATGGAAACATGCTTTTCAACTACCAAGCCATAGACCAAACCGGACGGCCGGAGACGGGCGTGATTGAGGCACTCTCGTACGAGTCCGCCGTGTCGTCTCTCCAACGGCGCGGGCTCACGGTGTCGGTAGTGACGGAAGCGGGTGGAGAGGGAACGGTTCTTGGGAAACGACTCGCGTTTTTTGACCGCGTCAAGACACGCGATGTAGTACTCCTCTCACGAGAGCTCGCAACTTTGTTTCTGGCGCAAGTGTCGGCGCTCCGCATCTTTCGGCTGATGTCTGGGGAAGTGGAAGGAACAGCGCTCCGCGAGGCGCTGACTGCAATTGCCGATGATGTGCAGGGCGGCTCTGCTATTTCGCGCGCGCTTTCGCGGCATCCGCATATTTTCTCCAATTTTTATGTCAGTATGGTGCGCGCCGGAGAAGAGGCGGGAAAGCTTTCGGAGAGTTTTGAGTTCCTTGCGGACCATCTTGAACGAACCTACGAAGTAACGAGCAAGGCGAAAAACGCGCTCATTTATCCCATTTTTGTAATCGTGACTTTTTTTGCGGTTATGATTTTAATGTTGACGACCGTTATCCCGCAACTTTCGCATGTGATTGCAGAATCGGGAAGGGAGGTGCCGTTTTATACGCGCATCGTCGTATCTATGAGCGACTTTTTCGTCGCATACGGCGTCGTGCTCCTTGCACTCGCGGTTGGTGGAGGGTTTGCATTGTGGCGTTTCGTGAAGACGCCGGGGGGTAGAATGGCAGCTGACCGGTTTGTTCTTGCGATACCGAAGTTCGGAATGCTTTTGCGAAAATTGTATCTTTCGCGCGTTGCCGATAATATGCACACTATGCTTTCAGCCGCGATACCCATTGTGCGGGCAATTGAGATTACGCGAGATGTGGTGGGGAGTCCTGTATATGGCGCGGCGCTTGACGATATCGCGGAGTCCGTAAAAGGCGGGCGGTTGATTTCGGATTCGCTCGGCGCACACCGCGAGTTCCCTGGCATTATGGTCGCGATGGTGAAGGTGGGCGAGGAAGCAGGCGAGCTCGGCAATATCTTGGAAACGCTCTCTCGTTTTTACCGCAGGGAAGTGACGGCGGCGGTAGACACGCTTGTCGGGCTCATAGAGCCGATACTCATTGTGGGGCTCGGCCTCGGTGTGGGTGTGCTTCTTGCCGCGGTGCTGATTCCGATTTACAGTATTTCGGCGAGTATATAGCCGCTATCCACATACCCATTGCACACTTTATAGAGCGCGCTATACTGTGGGGAGTTGAAAAAATAGTCATTTTATTATTTATTTTTTATTACTATGAAAAGACAAGGACTTGTCAGCCGAGGAGGCGGGTTTACGCTTATAGAACTCTTGGTCGTGATTGCAATCATCGGAATTTTGTCGTCGGTCGTGGTTGCGTCGCTGAACGGCGCGCGAAAGAAGGCGCGCGACGCGCGGCGGGTGGATGATGTGAAGCAACTCCAGCTCGCGCTTGATTTGTATTTTGATTCCAGCGCGGCAGGCGGAAAATATCCGACAAACTTAGACGCAGTGGCGGCTGGCGGTTTTATTCCCAAGGTTCCGAAAGATCCTGATGGAGTTACTGCTTACAAATATGCGCCACTTTCCAGTTGCACTTCTTACCACCTCGGTACCACGCTTGAGGACACCGGTAACATTGCGTTAAATAGCAAGAAAGGGCAGGGAGCAGGAACGGTATCAACTGGTTGCCCGGGTGGTGGTACGACTGGTACCGACTTTGATGGAGCTCCGGCGACGGTCTATGATGTGGTTCCTTAGTATTGCATTCCTGCTCGGGCTTTCTATCGGCAGTTTTATAAATGCATGGTCGTTTCGGCATGATACTGGTCGCTCTATTTTAAGCGCGTCGTCTTGTTTTTCGTGTAGCCGAAAATTGCGCTGGTTTGAGCTAGTGCCCCTCTTGAGTTTTGTTGCTTTGCGCGGCAAGTGCCGCGCTTGCAGGAGTCGCATTTCTTTACAGTATCCGCTCGTTGAGCTTATTACCGGTATTGTTTTTGTACTTGTCTTGTATAAGTTTTTGATTTTTGATTTTTCTTCTCTAGCAGTCCTCTTATTCTGGAGTACCATCATTGCGATTTCTGTCTACGACATTCGCACGAAAATTATTCCAAACGGCGCGGCATATGCGCTTGCAGGACTTGGATTTCTTTCTCCGTTATTATACGGAAATACGGGAGACCTATTTGCACTGACCCACCTTGTTGCGGGACCACTTCTTGCGTTACCACTTGCCTCGTTTTGGTTTTTTTCTGGTGGAAAATGGATGGGACTTGGGGACGCGAAGCTAGAACTCGGCATCGGCTGGTTTTTGGGATTATCGCTCGGACTTTCCGGAATGTTAATTGCGTTTTGGCTCGGCGCATTTATCGGTGTATGCCTTATTGTATTAAGCAAATTAGTCCCTCAACGGGTTCGGGACAAGCGCAGCCGTTTTAATTTTTCTATGAAAAGCGAATTACCGTTTGGACCGTTTCTTGCGCTCGGCGCGTTTATAGTGTGGTTTTTTGAGTTTAATATTACATATTTTCTGTTTTAACTATGCGCGGATTCTCTTTAATGGAACTGATGGTTGTTATCGCCCTTTTTACCATTATCACGGGCGCGGCGCTTATGAATCACGCAAGGTTTGGCGAAGGCATTTTGGCGACGAATCTTGCGTATGATGTGGCGCTCTCGTTTCGCGAAGCGCAGAGTTATGGCATAGCTGTGCGCGAACCGTCGTCTGGCGCTGGGACTTTCTCGTTTTCGTACGGGTTGCACTTTTCTGGTGGCGACTCCTTCGTCTTTTTTAATGACCGCGATAATGCAGATAGACTCTACGGGGGAACCTCCGAATTTCTTAAGGTGTACCGTTTTGAACGCGGGAGCCGTATTGAGTCATTTTGCGGAGTACCGGCTTCGGGCGCTCTTGAATGCCGTAGATTTGACGCTGAAGGAAAAGTTGTTGTGGGAGGCGCCATTTCGCATCTCGACATTACCTTCAAGCGGCCCGTGCCGGATGCAACCTTCGTAACGGGTTTAAATAATGCGAACATTGTACGCTATCAAAGCGCGCGCATCACAATTGTTTCTCCGAGAGGGCGCGAACGCCGAACCGTTGAGGTATTTGAAACCGGGCAGATATCAATTAGGAATAATTAATGATTAAAAACTATCAAAGTGGATTCACCTTGATTGAAATGATTATGTCTGTGGCGGTATTTACCGTGGTCGCGTTGATTGCCGCTGGCGCTTTGCTTGCGATTGCGGATGCGAACCGCAAGGCGCAGACATTTAAGTCGGTTGTAAATAATGTGAACTTTGCGTTGGAGAGCGTGGCGCGGAATCTCCGTACTGGTTCTGCGTATTCATCTACGAGTTTTGCGCGTGGGAATTGTTTAAGCGGATATATGAGCGGAATTTCTTTTGCATCGCAAGAAGGAAAATCGATCTCGTATTATCTTGACAAAGCACGAATCTTCCGAACAGTAGATGGAAAAGATTCTATCGGCGTCACCGCGCCGGAAGTAACCGTTGACCGTTTTTGCTTTTTGCTAGGAGGGACGGAGGCGGGGGACGATATCCAGCCGCACGCCTTGATGCTTGTCGGAGGTGTAATGCGGGTGGGTACGAAGCTGGAATCCCGCTTTGATATTCAGACCTTTATTACGCAGCGGTTGTTGGATAGTTGAAAACCTCGATGCGAATCTACGAATTACATGCGAATCTACAAATACAGAGACACAACTCTGCTGTTTTCTATTCACATCATTCGCGTCCGAATTCGCGGAATTCGCATCGGGTTCGAGGATTTTCACTCATAGAAACATTAGTTGCGGTCGTTATTTTAGTGAGCGCGGTAGTTGGACCGCTCACCCTTGCCCAGCGAAGCATTCGCTCTGCGGTGTACGCGCGCGACCAAGTGACTGCTAGCTTTCTTGCAGAAGAAGCGATTGAGTATATTCGGAGTGTGCGCGATGGAAATGAACATAATAGAAATAATAATTGGCTTAAGGGGTTATCTCAATGCATTGGGAAATTGTGCATGGTAGATGCAACACAGGACACGGATAATGCGTTTAAAAAGTGCGATAACAAAAAACCAGAACCATACGGCAGTTCTTGTTATTTTCTTGCGTTTGAGGGTGCGCGCGGCGGGCGGTATGGATTTAAGACATTAAATTGGGAAGACACTCGTTTTGTGCGAGAGGTAACAATTGCAACCATACCGCGTGGCGATAATACTTCGGATAAAGAAGCGAAAGTAGAAGTTAAGGTACGCTGGCAAACCGGAAATTTGCCTGTGCGCGATATTGTGATGCGAGAATATATATATGATTGGTAACACAAAACTAAAAAACGGATTCACCTTGCTCTTTGCGTCACTCGTGGGGTCGCTCCTTCTTGCGATTGGCATTGCGACATTTAATATTGTGTTGCGCGAATTGGATTTGTCGTCTGTCGCGCGCGAATCACGCTTCGCGTTTTATGCTGCTGATTCCGGCTGGGAGTGTGCGTTTTACCACGACCGCAAGCGTCCGTCTGTATTTGCGACCTCCACGAATTCGCTGAGTATACCCAATCCAACAATCATTCAATGCCGCAATGGTAATATCGGTGTGGCGTCAACGCGCACGGCATTTTCCGCGGTGTCTACTTTCCGCATGCCGCTTGACGGAACAGCGTGCGCGGATGTGACAATTACCAAAGACGATAACGACAACAAAGATAAAATCTCCTCTACTAAGATTGAATCGCGCGGCAAAAATGATTGTACGGACAATCCAAATCCGAATCGCGTTGAACGGGCAATTCGGGTAAAGTATTAGAATATGAAAAATGCCATTCCAAAAGCAATAAAAGAACGGCTGGAGCATCTCAAAAAAGCGATTGAGAAGTATCGCTATGAGTATCATGTTCTTGATAAATCTGGCATTTCTCCGGAGGCGCTTGATTCGCTCAAACGCGAATTGGTTGAAATTGAGACAAAATATCCGGAGATGGTAACACTCGATTCCCCGTCTCAGCGCGTTGCCGGAACGCCGCTTCCGGAGTTTAAAAAAATAAAGCACAAGGTAGCACAATGGTCTTTTAATGATGCGTTTTCTCCCGAAGATATGCTGGAGTTTGATGCGCGCGTGAAGCGGTTTTTAAAGAGCGAAACTGGCAGAGATGAAACGCCTTCGTATACCTGCGAACATAAAATTGACGGACTTAAGATTGTGATTGAATACGAGAAAGGGCTTCTGAAAACTGCGTCAACGCGCGGAGATGGGATTGTCGGCGAAGAGGTGACGGAAAATGTGAAGACCATTGAATCGGTACCGCTTAGCCTCGCTCTGCCAGTGTCCGTGATTGTTGAAGGCGAAGTGTGGATGTCAAAGAGCACGCTCAAAGAATTGAATACCCTTCGACAAGCTCAGGGCAAAGAGACCTTCGCAAATCCGCGCAATGTCGCCGCTGGTTCCATTCGCCAGCTTGACCCGAAAATTGCCGCATCGCGTAAACTTGAATGTTATATCTACGATTTATCATTGTCGGACAAACCATTACCCGCAAGCCAATGTGAGGAGCTTGAGTATCTGCGCACGCTTGGTTTCAAAGTGAATCCGTACTTTAAGCATTGCATTGATATTGAGACAGTAATCGCGTATTGGAAGGAGTGGAAAAGCAAGATGCAGAAAGAAGAATACTCCGCAGACGGCATCGTGGTAAAGGTTGATAAAAAGAAGTTTCAAGACACGCTTGGTTACACCGGCAAGTCGCCGCGCTTCGGTATTGCGTTTAAGTTTCCCGCCGAACAAGTAACGACCGTTGTTGAAGGCGTTTCATTTCAGATCGGGCGTACTGGAGTTATCACGCCCGTGGCGCATTTGCGGTCTGTGCAGGTCGCGGGTTCGCTCGTGTCGCGCGCCACACTTCATAATGAAGATGAAATAAAGCGCCTTGATGTGCGCGTGGGCGACACGGTCATCTTACAAAAGGCGGGAGATGTCATACCGGATATTGTTTCAGTGGTGAAAGAACTTCGTACTGGAAAAGAAAAGCCGTTTCTCTGGCCTTCAAAAATTGCCGAATGTGGCGAAAATGGCGCGATTGAACGGGTACCGGGCGCGTCCGCATGGCGGTGCGTCAACAAAAATTCATTTGCGGTCCACAAGCGCAAGCTGTACCATTTTGCGTCAAAAAAGGCGTTTAACATAGACGGGCTGGGACCGAAAATTATTAACCTTCTACTTGAACACAAACTAATATTTTCTTTTGACGATATTTTTGCGCTGACGCGCGATGGTCTGCTTTCGCTTCCGCGCTTCGCGGAAAAGTCGGCGGACAATTTTCTTACCGCAATTAATACGGCGCGCCGCGTGTCGCTTTCGCGCTTTTTGGTATCGCTCTCCATTCCGCAAGTTGGCGAAGAGACCGCAGAAGACCTTGCGCTTCATTTTCGTTCACTTGAAAAAATACGCGGCGCAAAGTTTGGAGAATTAGAAAAAATCTCAGGCATTGGGCCGATTGTCGGGCAAGCAATCGTTAGTTGGTTTGGCGACAAAGAAAACCGCGCGCTGGTGGGACGACTCTTAAAATATGTCAAAATCGCAAAAGTCGCGCCCGTCTCCCGTAGGGAGACGGGCGCTCTCCGCGGCAAGACCTTTGTATTGACCGGTACGCTCAGTGAAATGAGTCGTGATGAAGCGAAAGCGAAGATAAAAGCGCTCGGCGGAAGCGTTTCGGAATCAGTATCAAAAAAGACCAACTTTGTCGTTGCCGGCACAAACCTCGGCTCAAAATCCGATAAAGCAAAATCCCTCGGCGTTCCCATTCTTTCCGAACCGGATTTTCTAAAATTGCTCGTTGAATAAATAATCAACCCCCGTATTTATTATTAAGCTACGATCGTATCTTAATCATAAGTGGGGATAAGAAAGGAAAGAAAAAATAAGGGCAGGCATAAAAAAGACGGGCCAACTGCGTGACCCGTCTTGCGAAAAGAAACTCTCTTTCCTAATAATCTAGAAGACTTTCAATACAGTATTCCTTTCCTAATTCAAATCCAAAATAAGTATACACGCTCGCATATTTTAATCAATAAGATGTGAAATTGTATTGTGAATGTTATGCTGTGCGTATGATTGACACCAAAGAAATTGAACATTTGGCGGAACTCGCGCGGATTGAGGTGGGGAAGGAAGAAACGGTGGCGCTTGCAAAAGATATTGAGGCGATTTTGGGATATGTAACTCTGGTTCAGAAGGTGGCTGGAGGGACTGGAGTACTGGAAGAACATAAAGAACATATGCTAGTGAATGTTATGCGCGAAGATTCGGCTCCGCACGAATCCGGCGCATACTCGGACGCACTTCTTTCTGCCGCACCCGAGCGGGAAGGGAATTACATCAAAGTGAAAAAGATTTTATGATTGACCTCAAAAATCTCACTATCAAAAAAGCCCACGGACACCTCACAAAAGGCGATTTTTCTGCACTGGAACTTGCGGAAGCGTATCTGAAAAATATTGAGGCAAAAAACAAAGAACTGAATGCGTACCTTGAAGTGTTTAATGACGTGCGCGAACAGGCGAAGGAAGCGGACAAAAGAATAAAAGCAGGGAAGGCAGAGGTGCTCACGGGGATTCCGCTCGCAATCAAAGACAATATTTTGATACAAGGCAGGCGCGTTGGGGCGGCATCAAAAATCTTGGATGGCTATGTCGCACCCTATGATGCAACCGCTATAAAGAAATTAAAAGATAAAGGCGCGGTTTTTTTGGGTCGCACGAATTGCGACGAGTTTGCTATGGGTGGCTCAACCGAGAACTCTGCATACGGCGTGACGAAAAATCCACACGACACCAGCCGTGTGACTGGCGGCTCAAGCGGCGGCTCCGCCGCCGCGGTCGCGGCAGACCTCGCGCTCGCCGCGCTAGGTTCGGACACAGGGGGGAGCGTGCGGCAACCCGCGAGCTTTTGTGGAGTCGTCGGATTCAAGTCGACATACGGCGCGGTCTCGCGTAATGGGCTTATCGCAATGGGCTCGTCGCTTGATTGCGTTGGCCCGATTGCGAAAACAACCGAAGATGCGGAAATAATTTTTGATTGTATATGCGGCAAAGATGCTCTTGATAGCACCTCTATCGAACTATCAACCATCAACCTCCAACGATCAATTAAAGAATTGAAAATTGGGGTGCCGCGTAACTTTATTGAAACAGAAGGTATAGATGCAGAGGTGCTAAAAGATTTTAATGAGTCACTTCTGCGCTTGAAAAAAGCCGGAGCAAAAATAGTTGATGTGGACTTGCCGAGTTTGCAATACGCGCTTGCATGCTATTACATCATTATGCCCGCCGAGGCGTCCACGAACCTCGCGCGGTTTGACGGTGTGAAATATGGTCCGCGCATTTCAGGTACAAACGGTATCAATGACTATTTCAAAACCCGTGCGCTTTTTGGTCCTGAAGTGCGACGCCGGATACTTCTCGGCACCTATGTGCTGTCCGCCGGATATTACGATGCGTATTATGGAAAGGCGCTCGCGGCGCGCTCGCGCATCCGCATGGATTTTGAGAATGTGTTTAATAAAGTTGGTATAATAGCAGTGCCGACCTCTCCAACCCCAGCGTGGAAAATCGGCGAGAAAACAGACCCGCTCTCAATGTATCTTGCCGACATTTTTACCGTTACAGCAAACATTGCGGGGATACCGGCGATTTCTGTTCCGTCGGGCAAGACAAAGGCAGGGCTCCCGCTGGGACTTCAACTAATGGCGCCGGTTGGCGGTGATGAGAAACTGTTTAATGTATGCAAATCAATTTTTTAAATCCAGAGTATCTTTTTAAGAAAGTATATGACGCAATAAACGCGGCAACGCTTTTGTCGCTTTTGATATTCTTTTTAGAATGGTTGCGCGATTTCGCTGACAGAATAAGCGGAATTTCTACCGGCATGTCTCTCGTGCTTCTGACTGGCATCGGGTATTCCATAATCCGCATCCGCCAGATTCGTGCCCGCGAAGTTGCGGCGTTTGCAGGGCTCGTGGAGATTGCGCCCGTCTCCCTACGGGAGACGGGCGCCGAAGGTCCGCGCAATCCGAAATGGGAAAAGGTGCAGGAGCATATTAATTCTGTAAATGCGGGCGATTGGCGGCTTGCGATTCTTGAAGCCGACATTATGTTGGACGAACTGCTTGATGCAATGAAATACCGCGGCGAATCAATTGGCGAAAAGCTTAAAAAAATAGAGCCGAGCGATTTTACAACACTCAATCTAGCGTGGGAGGCGCACAAAATCCGCAACCAAGTCGCGCACGAGGGGAGCGAGTTTCTGCTCTCCGACCGCGAAGCCCGTCGCGTCGTCAATCTCTACGAGGAGGTATTCAAGGAGTTTCAATATATATAGCCGCTCGGAAGCTACCTCTGCCGAGACCGGCAAAATTCCCCTCCGAGGAATTTTGCCTTATCCGCTCGGCTCACTCCTCCCTCGCTTCGCTCGGGAGTCCGTGGCCGTTCGCCTCCTCGCCGTCTCGGCATAGGTACTTCCTCGCTTTCGTGTTTTTCTCAAACCTGCGCGCCTCAACGAGTTTTGCTCGCTCTGTTTTTGTTTTGTTCGGCACTAGATGTCTGCAATTTAGACATCTGGTGCCTCTATCTTACTTGCAAGTAAGATAGAAATTACTGACATACACTAAACTTAGCGACCGCCAAAGATAGTGTATTCCGTTATTTTGCAAAATACTTGTATAGATAAAATTTGCTCAACTGGCGTGCCGGCCGAGTTTTTTGCGGTATACATCGATTCTGATATTCTTGAGAACATCAGAATATAAAACCGGCAATTTATTTTTGTTTTGGAACGAGCGTTTCCATTGAGATGTTTCTGGTCAGTGATATTGTTTAATCCGTCTTCAAGTAGTATAAAGAGGAAATGAAGAACCCATTTTGTATTTCACGGCGTGGCTTACAGCATCTATTTCTTTCTTTTAAGGGTGATTTCGCACAAGATTTGTTTCAAAGGGCATTGGATAGATACAGTTATGAAGAAATAGAAGTGCAACTCAATAACGGAAAAGGCGTGATTATAGATGCTATAGCGGCTAACAGTAAGTTATCATCCAGTAAAACTGAGAATGTCGAAGTTCTCACTGCTCTACAATTATCTGACTTCTATTTTCCGTACAATGAGACAGCTATTTGCTTTGAGTTACGGAGCGATGTCTCACCATTCGCTATTAAGTCCTATCAAGATCTTACTTCTGCCCTTGAGGACAACACTTATGTTGATTGTTCTGTAATTTATGGAGATAAAAAAATGAGTTTTCAGATTAAACGATATCCACAGAAGCACTTAGAACACAAAAATGAGGCGTTCATGAAATGGTTTGAGAGTAAAAGAAGACACTATGGAGAAATGAATGGAACTATTCTTGTGATTATTTTACAACCAAGCGGGTTTTCTATGTCTTCAAAACTTAACCTTACGGAGCTTGCACGCGAATTTATTTTTCTCAAAGATGAGATTACTTTTGATGAAATTGTTGTGTTCTTTAATGATAGTATGAAATACTTCACACTTTATAAATTATATCCGAAGGAAGAAAAACTATTAATACCTTTAGAGTGGGGTTTAAAACGTTTTAGGGGTGAGATTTAAGATTTGAACCACAATTTTATTTTTGCAAGCCAGTATTCACTCTTTTTAATATATAATAAGCGTAAATCTTTTGGATCGTAAGGGTAACTTAAATATGTTATCTCACCGTTTCCAGATTGGATGGTTTCTCTTTCGGTGTTGCACCCCCAATTACTTTTGTTTGCAATTATGCAGTCTTCCCATCGTTTATTAACCCCCTCTTTATCCCACGAGATTATTTTTTGACCTTTCTTATCTATCTCGAGGTAAGTAAGTTTTGCGGTCTCTATATCATCTATTGTACAATACGACACAGTAGAACCCGCACAAAGAAGTGTATAGTATGTTTTTATCCAAGTTGGTTTTTCCCAAACCGAGAAACCCATTCCCACTAGGACGGCAATCAATACAAAGAGAATTATATTTTTACTTTCCCACATATACATAAATCATAGCATATTTTATTAAAATTAAAATCAAGCGTTATATTTCAACCCCTCAATCCCTCCAAGAATGCGCCGGCGCAAATCGGTGCCGCGGCGCACTTTTACGCGCAAAGTCCCGTAATGATTTTCTGCGTTCGCGTATATCTTTTTTGTTTTAACTTTTATCAAACTGATTTTGCTAAACTGCAAAAGGGGAATACCTGTTTTGTCAGACCAGAACCGCTCAATGAGCTTAATACGCTCTCTATGTTGTTCGTTTACGCTTACTCGGAGAATAAAATCTTGATTACGGATTCCGAAAATCTCTCGAAACCAATGCAGGATAAACAAAATCATCTCTGCATTGCTGTTTGTAAAGCCCACTTCTCCATTTCCGCTTTTATATCCTTCTCCCCAATACAATGCAAGTCCTACAAGAAACACATCGCGCCGACTTAATTTTCCTACTTCACCTTTACCTAGACGCAATAAATCTTTTTCTTTCTCAATTCGCGCGTTCCGTTTCAACTCCGCATATTTAAGTATCGCTTTTGAACCAGCGCGGCGCTGGCGTTCCTGTAATCGCTCGATTTGTTTGGAAGTCAAAACAATATCTTTGCACCAGTAACTTATTGTGCTTGGACCCAAACCCAAATTGCGTGCGATTACTTTTATGCTTTCTCCTTGCCGTCTTAATACACGCGCTTTTTCGCGTTCTAAAATCTTCGCCATATTATTGGAATAGTTATAATGAGGTAATTATATCATAAGTAAGTTATCCACAACATCTTGCTTTACGCAAACAAAAAGGTATACTTGCAAGGTTAGTTATATCGCGGGGTGGAGCAGCCTGGTAGCTCGCAAGGCTCAATTATGGGCTGATATCGCAGTAATGTGATATTGATAACTCGTCAAACTCGGTGAAGTCCAAACCCCGCCACAGGCGGGACAGATAATACCGAGCCAATCCTTCGCTTAAGCTTCGGATTGCAAGCAAGTGGAGGCAGGTGTAGAGACTAGACGGCGAGGTCGCCGAAGAGGCGACAAGATATAGTCCAGACCACAAATCTTTTATAGAGCGGTGAAAACCGAAGTGGTACGCATAACCTTGAGGTCGTTGGTTCAAATCCAACCCCCGCAACAAGTAGTGATGTGTGGATAACTCTTGCGCAAACGGAGAGGCATAGGTATATAATTGGCAGTAAATGTCTTTTATAAACTAATCTCTCTTTCTTTTATGTACACGCATTCACGGCTCGTGTTGTTTTTACTCGCTTTCTCTCTTGCGGCACCGCTCGCCGCTTCTGCGGCTCGCCCAGTGCGATTTTCTGAAGCGCATCCGCAATATATGGCGGCGCTCGCGCGAGCGCTCGCGCAGGAAGTCGCGACAGATGTAGAAAACAACCAAGCGGACTTGGATGAAGATTTTTCTCCGGAAGATTTCGGCTTGACTGGGGTCGGCTTTTTGCCTAACAATCCTCTCTATATCTTCAAAGCCGCGCGTCGCGGGTTTTCCGATGTATTTACTACTAATCCGCAGGCAAAACTTGAAAACTCACTGCGTTTCGCGGCAGAAAAATTGCTGGAAGCAAAAACACTCTCTGAACAAGGCGCACGCGAGACGGCGGTCGCGAGCGCGCTTGATAGCTTCAGAAGCGAAGTGGAGCGCGCCAGAGCGCGCGCTGAAGCCGCATCGGCTAAGCTGAGCGGGAGCGAGGCGGGCGCTGAAATTGCTCACTCTATGATGGATGCTGTTATTAAATACCAGAAACTTATCGGCAGAATTGAAAAAGGAACGAGTGGAAATGCAGTAGAGGCCGCTACAGAGGCGAAAGAGCGTGCTGGGGAAGCGCTTGGCGCCGCATTTGCGTTTGTACCGCAGGAAGACGCCGCAAGCACTCTTTCCGAAGTGCTTGATGCCCAGCAGGGTTCGGATTTTAGGGATTTTAAGAATATAGAAGTGCTTAAAACCGTAGAGCAAAGCGTGCCGGAAGCAGCGCGACCAGCGATTCGGGCAGCTGCTGAAAGTGCCCTCATAAAATTGGAAGACAATATTTCTTCAGGCGAAAGCGGCAGTCGCGCCGCGTTCGGGGATTTCTTGCGGAATGTAGGCGGCAACGAAGCGCGGCATTTGGAAATTATCCAAGAGCTTGAAGTAAGACCATTGAGCGATGACGCGCGTACAGCGCTCATTGCGGCAAAAGAAGAAGTGCTTTCGCGAACCGAGGAACGCCTTTCCGGACTCTCCGAAGACGACAAGCGTTCCTTCCTCTCTCATTTGAACGAAGGAAATATTGAAGATGTGCGCGTGGTGAAGGAGCTTGAAAAAAATGTATCCGCGGAGGCGCTTGCCGATGTGACGGACATTGCATCTTCTGCAAAAGAAAACTTTGCGCGCAGAGTGGAGAATGCAGCTACTGATTCCGGCGAAAAGGCGAAATTACTTGAATCCGTTGAACGCTTTCATGACGCTAAGTCGCTTTCCGTATTAGACGAAATTGCGGCGCTCATTCCTCCGGAACAACAGGCGGTATTTTTGTCGCTTCGGCAGAAAGCAACTGCGGAAATTCAGAAAGACATTTCACGCGCTCGCGGTGCCTCGGAGATCCGCGCGCTGTATCAGGCGCTTGGAGGCGACCACCCGGAAGAGTTTACGGCGCTTGAGTCATTTGGCGGCATTTCAGACGAGGTGGTAGAAGGCATTCGCTCCGCAACGACGGAACAGATTAAAGCGCGCGCCGGAGTCATCCGTGACGAAACGCGGTTCGGCAGGTACGAAGAAGCGCTCCGCGCTTCCTCCGGAGAAACGGGCGTTTCATCTGGTGAACTTTCTGCATTTTTCGCGGAACAGCGCGATGTGTACGGCTCGCGTGAAAAAGCGGAACAAAAAATCGCGGATGCCGCAACGCTTGTTTCCGAATTGTCCGCGTTGGCAGGTTCATTACCGCTTAACTTGGGCTACGGTGAAGATGGGTTTGACCCCGCAATTAGAGACGCGGCGCGCTTTTTGAGTTCTGCGGAACGGCGGCTTGCGAATGCTCGCGCCGCGCTCGCGCGAAGCGCATTCGGGCTTGCCTACGGAGAAGCGCGTGAAGCGGAGTTTGCTGCGCGAGACGGAGCCAATATCGCGCGCGGGTACAAATCGGGAAAGCGAAGCGGCGAAGAGAAACCTAAAACTGATGTTTCCGCAAACGAGTGGCGCTTATACAACCGCTATGAATTCCAAAAGTTCTGTATTTCATTTGGAGGCACTCTCTCTGACGCGCTTTCGTGCACATACGAAGATGACCGCGTTTTTACGGTAAACAAAGACGCATTTCCGGTGAGCGTGCCAGTCGCGTTCCGACCAACAGAAAAGCGTATCGTGCCGCAACCAGAGCCAGTGGTTGACCCGGAAAAACCGATTCCATTGCCAGTTTTAGACCCGACAAAATCAGGGCGGTGCGGAGGTAAAGAACAATATAGCTGTCCATCAGATATGTTGTGCGTTACATCGAAATATGTTCCTGCAGTCGTTGGCGACGCAAGCATTGTGTATGGCTCATGTGTCGCCAAAGGAGAAATAGAGAAGAGGAAAGATATTAGTTGTCAGGCGTACTTTGAGGGGTATGTTTACGATTCCACGCGTAGCGCGTGTGCGCGGCAGAGCCAGAGCGGTTGTAGCAACCCATTTATTTATAAAACAAAAGATGCGTGTGAATTAGGCATTCGCGCGGAAGAGCGTCCGGACACGGAAGCGAGACGGTGGGTGGAACATACCTGGAAGTTTGCGGACGGCGTTGAGACATCAATGATTCTGGATCGCACCGATTCGGAATATCTTGGTTATATTAAAAATACTGAAATCGTATGCCGCTTGATGCCGAAACAGCAATTCTTGTGGCGCCGTGGAGCTGGTAATGATTCGGCAGACAACTGGAAGAATTTCGGAATTCCTGATTGTTCGGGCGGCGCATTCTCGCCCGCGACTTGCGGAAACAATATTTGCGAATTGGGAGAAACAGTGTCCAGCTGTTCCAAGGACTGCAAAGGTGGGACCTCTGTTGGAGACCTGTATTCCTGCCCTGGGTTTGCGTATGAGCTCATTGATTCAAAAGGAAAGAGGTACTGCAAGTTAAACAATAAGTATTCGTGCAATGCCACCTATCCGCAATTCTTATACGAAAGTTCCTACACGCCGTCTTTGTGTCCAAACGAATTGGTAACGGGAGATTTAAACACGACTTCCACGACGACCACTGGTGTGCAATTTGGAAATTGTGGTGCAAATGTGAGTTCGTACAGTTGCGAAGCGAGCAGTGCGTGCGATTGGTATGTGCCAACGCGTGGTTCTCCATACTGCGCGCCGGCGGTGCGCGGTTCATGGGTATCGCATACCTGGCGCTTTACCGATGGCACAGAAACATCATCAATTTTGTCGCGCATAGACCGAGAATACTCCGAGTTTGTCGCTTCGGTTGACGCGCAATGCAAGACGATTTCAAGAAATAAATTTGCGTGGAAAGTAGGGGCGGGCAATGATGCGGCCGACAATTGGCAAAACTTCGGCATTCCGGATTGCACCGGCACAGCGACCAATACCAGCACAACTGGAGGCGACATGATCTACCGCGGAGATGCAACTTCGTGTCCTGGGTTTGCATACAGCAAGTGGGATTCCTCTAGCAGGCGATACTGCCAGTTGAATACAGAACGCAAGTGCGACTACAACTATCCAAGCTACCTCGTATACGGACCAAATTACAAAACGGAAAATTGTCCAGCTGAAGATAGCGGCGGCGGTACGGCAACAACTACGACAGGCACTCCCTCCTGCTCTGACGGCCGCGATAATGACAGCGACGGGCAAATTGATTACCCGCAAGATACTGGATGTTACAGTGCGTTTGACAATGACGAAACGATTCCTACAGGAACAGGAGGCGGCGGTTCAACAACTTGCGACAGCGCCCTTACCGCGCTTTTGGGAACCGGTTGCCACCAAATGTATACCGACTCGTCCGGCAGTACCATTTTCTGCGACAGCTCGATGACAAAATCCGCCAAGCGCGGCGATACGACGACCACAATCGGATGTTCGGGGCCAGGCGGTTCGGGAACTGGCACTTCCGCTTGCTCTGACGGTAAAGATAATGACGGAGACGGACAAATTGATTATCCGCAAGATACTGGGTGCTATGGCCCTGCGGATACTGACGAGGCGTATCCGACAGGTGGTGGCGGCACAAGCACTATGCAAAAATGTTTCTATCCTAATGCGTCCAAAAGCGGCACATCTCTCGGCTACACGGTGTGGTGTCAGTCAGATTATGTAGATTGCCATGAAGGAAGCCCGAGCGGAGCATCTATTTCTCTGACAGGCGTATCGCTCGGCGCGCCGTCGCAGTGCGAGAGCGGATGGACTGGAGGACCTTCCGGTTCGTGCAACAGCAACAACTTCTGCGACACATGGGAAAGCGCTACATCATGTCCAAAAGAATGCGGCAGTAGCTCAAGCGGTACGCCCGCAATACCTACAGGTGTAACAGCTACCTCAAATGCGAATACAGACGGGACTGGTGTTACTATTAGTTGGACCGACGCATCAACAAACGAAACATCTTTTAAGGTTTGGCGGCAAGTATCGGGCTCATGGTCGTCTCTCACGAGTGTGCCGTCTGCTTATAATTTGGCGACGGGCGGGTTAATAACTTACAACGACACCAATGCACCGAGCGGTTCCGTCAGTTATCAAATACAAGCATGCAATGCAACAATTTGCTCTCAAGATTCGGCACTTACTACCGTGTGGGTTGCTGGAGGAGGCGGTCTAACGGCCGGATACTGCGGCGACCGTATTTGTCAAAGTTCCGAAAGTTCGGCAAGTTGTTCTGTAGATTGCGGTTCAACAGGAGGAGGTACGACTACTTCTCCCGCCTGCTCCGACGGTAAAGATAATGATGGTGATGGATTGATTGATTACCCGCAAGATACCGGATGCTACAGCGCGTCTGACCCAGACGAAATAGTCCCACCTGGCGGTGGCAGTGGTACTTCCACAACCTGCAGTAGCGCACTCATCACGCTTCTCGGCGACGGATGTCATCAAATGTATACCGACTCGTCCGGCAATACCATTTTTTGCGATAGTTCAATGACGAAGTCTGCCAAAAGCGGCGATTCTGCGACAACATCAGGTTGTACTGGACCAGGTGGCGGCGGTACCACCAGCAGTAATCAGTGTAGCGACGGCACAGATAACGATGGAGACAGTTTTATTGATGCCGCTGACCCCGGGTGCCAAAACGGTGGGACAAGCGAAACATATTACGGTTCTGGAACCACCTGTTCTTCCGGTCAATACTGGAACGGAAGCGCATGCGTATCATCTTCTCCCTCATCATCGGCATCAACATGCGGCAACAACTCCTGTGAATCAGGCGAGACCACCAGTTCATGTCCGGCTGATTGTGGCAGTACCTCTACTTATACCACCTGTGCTGCCGGAACATCTTGGAACGGAACAAGTTGTGTTTCTGCTTGTTCTTCTGGACAAACTTGGAATGGGACGAGTTGTGTGACTTCTACGGCAGGCGCTTCAATTTGGCAAGCTTTCGGAAGTTGGTTGAAAGGAGAATAAGTTTTGACACCCGATGTTGATAGGCGGCAAACATCGGGTGTCGCAAAAAGGCGCATATGCGCCTTTTTGCCTTGTGTGGTATAGTTTTTGTGCGCCGGAGTAGCTCAGGTAGTTAGAGCATCTCACTCATAAAGAGAAGGTCGCAGGTGCGAGCCCTGCCTCCGGCAAAAGCGTTACAACACACATTGGACTTGCGCTTGGCTGTTCAAAATGTGCTATACTTTGCGTGCAATGCGTTGTCGCAACCATTGCTTTAGCAGATAAATGTATATATATATGGCAGAAGAAACATGTCCGACATGCAAACAGCCAGTAAGTAAGTGCACCTGCCCGGCAGTGAAATAGTCAG
>VMFZ01000005.1 GCA_007376285.1 Parcubacteria group bacterium Gr01-1014_17 | reverse complement strand
TCAGCATTGAAAATGCCGCCTGTTCAGTTTGCGCTTCAAACTGCGGCGGCGTACAATTCCTCATACAAGGTTGGTGTCTGACAAACGGGGGACAGTACAAGCCACACCCACAATGGGAACGAGCGTACTTCCTGAAGCGATGGACAGCCGAGAATTACATACCCCGCGAGCAGTCCAACGCCGAGTCCGAACCATTGCCTAGGCAATAGCCGTTTCTTGAACCAAAAGCGGTCAAGAAACGCTCCCGGAATCATAGAAAGCGTCGTGAGAAAAGTAATAACTACGACATCTCCCCCGTATTGGAATGCGAATAAGGCGCACACATTGCACCACACTGCCCCCAAACCGAATGCGACCGCGCCAATCTTTCCTTTCAAATCGCTCGTTTTCTCTCCTCTCTTGGACAATAGACCGAAAAGACCCATCACGAGCTGTACAAAACCGGTTAAGAAGATAACCGCGCTGACACCGCCGAGTGTTGTCGTTGCGTCTCCTAGAACTTTCTGCAACAAACGCACTACCGTTTTGGACGCCGCTTCAAGCACCGTCCACTTCATCCATTTATGCATTCAGACCTCCTATTTGATTGTGAAAGACCTTCTAGAACTCCGAAAATATACTAACATACCTTGCGGATATACGCAAGTTGCGTTTTGTTGTTTCTCCACGCGGTCTCCAAAACCGACATCACCGATAGCGCGCTTTCAAATGAAAGAGGTGAATCTGCAAAGTGGATTTTGCCGGACAGTAAACCCGCGATATGGAGCGTCTCTTGATAAAAGTCATCTGGTCGTTTCTTTTCAAATATCTCTTCTTTCACCACGCCATCCGCGCCGGCATATCTCACAAGGTCGCCGCCAGGAACGCCGTTGCATATCCACTCAATAAAACCATCTACACCCTGAAGCCGCGCCCACTTGCGCGTCGGCTTTGTGACGACATCTTGAATCACGCGCCCGACTTTTCCCGTATCTGTTTCAAACAAAAACGCAGAGAGAGAATCGTATTCTACTTTTCCATCTTTTTCCATTTTCATCGCCGCCGACATTTTCTTCCATACGCCAAACCCGGAAATACGCGCCAGATACTGCCACAAATGAAGCGCGTGAGAGTTCTCTCCGCTTGCCCCGCCGCCCTTTTTCCAATATCCCAAATAGGTATCCTGCGGACCCTTGAGCCATGGGTGCGCCTTGAAGATTCCTTCCCAATGTTCCCGAAACTCAACATCAATTGTTTTCACCTCTCCGGTAATGCCGCTTGCAATCAATTCAGCGACACGATGCATTGCCTTCGCAACCGAATGGTCATATCCGACGATTACTTTTGTAGTTTTTTGTTTTTTATACGCCGTAACAAACTTCCGCAGATTTTTATCAAACGGCGCGCATAATGGCTTTTCCAACTGAAGTATTTTCGGCTTTTCTGCAAGCATTTCAAGCGCCACCGCCATCCGAACATGCGGCGGCGTCCCGACCATAATAATGTCAAAACCGCCGCTCGGCGCCTCATCTAGCGTATATTGTTTAATCGCACTGTCCCACGCTCCGTAGCGAGTCGGATAAATCTCATTCTTCATCCGCAGAAGCGCCTTTGGGTCTGCATCTACAATGCACACGCTCCACCCCATCCGCCGGCACGCCTGCGTCAAGTGATTCCCTATTGACCCCGCTCCTATGATTTTCACTTTCATAAGAATTTTTCGCGATGTGCGCGCATTAAATGTTCCGCTACAAAAAAATCAATCGGGTGGTCGATATTCACCGACTCCCACTCATCCATCACAAACCCGGCAATTTTTTCTCCAGTCATTGATTTTTTCTCCAAAATCGTCTCGGGCCAAAATATGTTAACACAACCATTGTTTTGAAACACATCCGGCAAAATCTGGCGCGGCGCGTTGTATGGCTCTTTCATTCCCGTATGCGCTTCCGGTAAAAACGGCTCAATGTGTTCTCCTTGAAACCGCCACATTTTGTACGGATGCTTGCTTGCTTTTGACACCGCGCGAACAGAGTCCGCGCGGGCGCGCCCGAGCCGTTTCAGAAGAGCAATCCCCTCCGCAATTCGCGCACTGCGCCGAAGCGGCGCAGTCGCGCGAATGTCAACAACTATGTCTGGCAAGTCCCCATCCGCTTCAAGCGCGCGCAAATGATGTTCAAAAACCGGCAAATCCAGTGTGAGGTCTTGCGCCAATTTCTTCGGTCGGTGAAAGACTTCCGCGCCATACTTTTTTGCCGCCTCCGCAATATCTACGTCATCGGTATTCACAATGACACGAGAAATCTCCGGAACTTTTTTCGCGGCTTCAATTGTCCACGCAATAAGCGGCTTGCCGCATAAGTCCTTCACATTTTTCCCAGGCACGCCTTTTGAGCCGCCCCGCGCAGGAATAATGGCGTAAATCTTCATACGAATTATATAACCACAGAGGGAGGAAAAAAGAAACAAAAGAAAACACCCGATTTTCATCGGGTGTTATGAACATCCTCCGTCTCCCTACGGGAGACACCTCCCTCAAGGGAGGATTTTCAGAAGCTCCCCCTTTGAAGGGGGGTTGGGGGGATGTTTTATGTTTCCAGCAATTTCGGAAGTTCGGCTATGGAACCAACAAGCGGAAACTTGACGGTCTCCTTTGTCCACTTGTTCCAATCATTTGCGACCCCCACGAAATCGCACCCAAACTCTTTTGCGGCTTTGGCATCTCCATCGCTGTCGCCTACAAAGAGTATAAACTCTCTGTCAACTTGTGTCAGATGCTGGGCACGAGCAAGATTGTCCACTTTGGAAATCGGCTGGCCGAAGATGCCGCGGAAGTGTTGCACAATGTTGAAGTTCTGCACCGATTCCCGTACCGCTTTTTCCGGCGTCGCAGAATTCACAAACAGAGTGCAAAACTTCGCGAGAGTCGCAAGCGTCTGTTCCGTCCCCTCTGGCATTCCGGATTGCTCCAACAGTTTATGCACAATTGTGTTGTAACAGTCGGCGTAACCGGCGGTGAGAAGACCCACATTGTATGGGGGATAGAACTCTGCGAATGTCTCACGGAGAATATCGTTCCGAGAGCCCTTGCCGCCAGAGAATTCCTCTCGCTTTTTATAGAGCAAATTTGCATTTTCTTGATGAAGCGGCAACGCAAGAATGTCCCACGCTTTTTGCTTCAACCCTTCGCCGCCAACCGTGAGTACGCCGTCAAAATCAAAGACCACTACTAATTTTTTGTGCATTTGTTTTCCTTTTGTTTTTAAGACAACATCCTCCGTCTCCCTACGGGAGACACCTCCCTCAAGGGAGGATTTTCTGAGGCTCCCCCTTTCAAGGGGGGTTGGGGGGATGTTTCATTTTTCCAAACAGAATACTAGCACCATTCCTTTCTTTAGTCAAACTGATGCCGCCCCCAGTTCAAGAGCTTGGTTTTGCGCGCTTCGCGCGGCATAGCGGAAATGCTCTTATCTATGTAGTACGAATCGCCCTGCGTTTCCAGTGAAGTTGTTGATATCTCTTCAAACACGACGCCTGTATCAGTGCGAAATCCGTGCCACACGCCGCGCGGCATCCACAAAGTGTCGCCGGGCATAAGCACCTTCTTCTTCCCTTCCACGTCCATCTCCACAGTACCTGAGAGCACATGAAAGCTTTCATCTTTCACTTTGTGGTAATGCACCGGATGGTACTGTCCCGGAAATTGCACCACAAGCTTGCGCGCATATTCGCGGTTTATGCAATCAATAATAATGCAACCGACTTCCTTAAACCGCTCCAAGCCGTAATGATGTGACACTTCAACGGTAAAATCGTGCGAGAGTGGAATCTTCGCAAAATTAAGCATTCCCTTTGCTTCGCGCACAGCTTCGGAAATGGTTTCCTGTTTTGAAAAACCGCGCGGTGCGAGTTTGCCAGAAAGCGCCTCACCTTCCGCATAGTCGCGGTCGGCAACAGCACCGACGCGAAACTCGCCGCTCGTTAAATGTTCGGGTAAAACAAGCGGCATAGCAAAAAACACATGCTCGCGCGAAATCTTCTCTCCTGCACGAATAGGCACTTTCGCAAACACGCAACGCTTCAACGACTGTAAATCAGCGCGCTCTGCTTCTGTAACAGGACGCCCGCTTCCGCCGCACGCAGTGGCTGCATTCTGATACGCCGCGAACCACAAACGCAGTTCCTGCGGATTTGCGGAGTACGCATTGAGCGTAATCGTATCGGTCGGCACGCCTATGTGTTTCTCAAAAATTCGTGCGCCCTTTGCGTACGCAAGCCCAATAGTAGAAGTGTCGGACGGCGCTTCATGCGTTGAAAACCCGATAGTCAAATGCGGGTAACGGCTCTTCATTGCGTCAAGATAGCCAAGCGAGAATTTGTCCGAAGGTGTTGGGTAGAGCGCCACGCAATGCATCAATGCAAAGTGCACGCCGCGATGCTCAAAAAACGAAACCACTTTATCCACCTCTTTTACCGACAGCCCGCCGACAGACACAATGACCGGCTTCCCTGCCCCAGCAATCTTTTCCAAAAGCGGCCAATCCTGCGCGCTGCAACTCGCGACTTTTACAATCTCCACACCGAGCGAATTTAGAAAATCCACAGATGGCTCGTCAAACGGGGTCGCCATAGTATAGAGCCCATGCCGGCGCGTTTCTTCTACGAGTTCGCGGAACTCATCCCGCCCGAGGCGGGCGGAAAGAAAACGCGGAATATGTTTTACATCTTTTCGCTCGCGGAATGCAGGGTGAATGAATGAGTCAAGGTCGCGGAGTTGGAGTTTTACCGCGGCGCGAACACCAGATTCTTTGACCGCCGCTGCCGCTTCGCGGATAATGCGCTTGCCATGCTCTAAAGACCCTTGATGGTTGTTCGCCATCTCAAGAGTAAAAAGCCCGTCAAAATTAAATTTGGAAGTGTCCGGCGTGTGCATAAGAGAAGTTACTTTTACTGCAACGCCGTCAAAAAGTCAAATGTTATGATAGATCTTTCAGAAGTACCTGTTCATCTGCAGGTATCGCAACTCTTGCGTTTTTTCCTAGTACGGTGCCAATTTCGTTTGACGAAACACCGCCTTTCGCAGGCCGTTTGAACGCAAGCATCGCGCGAGTGACTTTTTCTCCAGCCGCAATGTCTCGCGCCGCAACAATCGCCTGCTCGGCCCACGCGCGCGCTTTTGCGCGCGCTTTTTGAAGGGCGACAGAAGAAGGAACACGCAATGCACTTTCAATGTCTCGAACCTCGCGCACCAGCGCGACAAATTCATCCGGCAAAAGCGCGCCTGGATTGTCCAGCGAACGCGGGTCCTTTTTGTCAAAAGTCAAATGTTTTTCAATCACTGACGCGCCGCGCGCAACCGCCGCGAGGCACGCAGCGCGGCCGACGCTATGGTCGGAAAAACCAGCAATGCCGAACGCGCGGCGAAACCAACCAATACGAAGAAGATTAACTTGGTTAAACGGAGTCGGATACACCGTAACGCAATGGAGCGGAATAACTCTCGGCGCGCCGGACTTTTTCAGTACGCGCATCGCTTTGCGCGCTTCCGCATCCGTGTGAAAACCAAAGGAAATAAAAACAGGTTTTCTGCGCTTACCGACATTTTTGAGAAAATCAATATTTCCAGCTTCACCGGAACCGACTTTGAAAAACGGCACATGCAATTCTTTGTCCAAATATTCCAAACTTGCCACATCATGTGCCGTCGCAAAAAACAAAATATGTTTCTCTTTTGCATATGCCTGCAATGCTTTTATTTCTCGAGGCGCAAGCTCTTTATATTTGAGCCGCGCGAACCAGTCGTAACCCAATTCTTTCTGGTATTTCTTGGCGACTTTTTTGGACACCAAATCTTCGGTGCGCCAGAGTTGAAACTTTACCGCATCCGCCTGTGCGGCAACCGCGGCATCAATTTGCTTTTTTGCGATGTTAAAATCGCCGTAATTTGTTACGCCTGCCTCGCAAATTATAAATACAGAATTCTTATTCATATGGTGAATTATAGAACACTTGCGAAACAAGAAAAGTTATGTGAGAATACTACCGGAAAAGAACCTTTACAAAAAACCTCAAACAGAAAGACCAACCGCATGAATACACAAATATTCGTATGTGATTTAACACATACTTACAAGACCATCGCCTTAAACTGCATGCCCTACCCAGTCGCGTGCCTCGTTACCTACGCCGCATCCCACCTGAAAGGTGAGGATAGGTTTAATTTTCGGATTTTCAAATATCCGAACAAACTGATTGACGCTCTGTTACAAGACATTCCGCCTATGGTTGCGTTCAGCAACTATATGTGGAACATTGACCTGTCGTATAGTTTTGCGCAACGGATTAAGCAAAAAAATCCCCAAACCATCATCGTGTTCGGCGGACCGAATTATCCTACCAACCCCGCAGAGCAAGAACAGTTTCTCCGAAAATATCCTCTCGTAGATTTTTATGTCTACAAAGAGGGGGAGGTCGGCTTTACCGCGCTTTTGGAAGCGCTGACCGAAAACGGATGGGATGCTGAAGTGGCAAAAAATATCGCGTTGCCCGGTTGCCACTTTATCCGAGAAGGGAAAGCGGTCATCGTTCCGCCGGCGGAACGGGTAAAAAACCTTGACGAAATACCCTCGCCATATTTGACGGGAGTATTAGACGAGTTTTTTGAACCACACATCGTACCGATGATTCAGTGCAATCGCGGCTGTCCGTTTACTTGCACCTTCTGCGTAGAAGGACTCCTGTATTACAACAAAGTCAATCGGCGCGGAACCGAAACAATTGAACGAGAACTGCGCTATATTGCGGAGCGTAAACACAAGACGGTCCATGATTTGCACATCGTGGATTCAAACTTCGGGATGTACCCGGAAGATGAGAAAATCGGTGATGCAATTGCGCGCATCCAGAACGAGTTCGGCTGGCCGGAATACATTCATGTCGCCACCGGTAAAAACCAGAAAGAGCGGGTGCTACGCGTTGCAAAAAATGTGCATGGGGCGCTTCGGCTTTCTGGCGCAGTGCAATCGCTCTCCGAAGAAGTGCTCAAAAACATAAAACGGAATAATATCAAAGCTGACCAACTTATGGAGCTTGCGCAAAAAGCCCGTGAGCTGGGAAGTAATGTATACTCGGAGTCAATTCTCGCGATGCCGGGGGATTCGGTCATGTCTCATATTGAGACCAATCGAATCCTTTTGGACGCGGGATTTCAGTTCATCCGCAATTATCCGCTCATGATGCTTATGGGAGTGGAGATGAGCGCGGCGGAAACACGGGAGAAGTTTGATATGAAAACAGGATACCGGGTGATGTCGCAATGTTTCGGCGTGTATCCGTTCGGCAATGAAGAACCTATCGTGAGCGTGGAAATTGAAGAAATATGTACTTCTACAAAAGACCTCTCGTTTGAGGAGTATTTGGAAATGCGGCTCTTCCATCTCGCCATAGAAGTGTTCTACAACGACAGCATTTTGGTAGAACTTTTTTCGTTCCTTAATGAGCGTGGAGTAAAGACATCGGACTTCATTCTGAACCTCTTCAATGGTTGGAGGGAAAACTTTCCGCCGAAGTTGAAAGATATCTTCAATAGTTTCCGAAAAGAAACAATCGAGGAGTTGTTTCTGTCAGAAGATGCGCTCCAAAAATCGGCAAAGAATACTGCTGCAATTGCGGAATATGCTAATGGAAAGCATGGGAGTAATATGATATACCGCTTCAAAGCCATGGCATTTATGGATGCGGTGGATGAGATCATGCAATATGCGTTCTTTTGCGCGCGAACGATAGTAAACGACGAACTTTTATACCTTCATGAACTGGAAATCTTTTCCATTATGAAAAAACATGAGTTCCTTGACACAGACACGGTACGGGAGGGTTTCTTTCATTTTGACTTCTCGAACTGCGGTAATGCTATACAGGAAGGAATATGGGTGCGATTCTTCCATACCGAAAGCCAAAAAGCGCAGATCAACGACCTACTGCGTCTTTACGGAAACGACCCGATCGGGGTATCACGGGTTCTCAGCAAACAGAATGTCACCAAAATGCTCAGAACTGTTGAAACGGTTTAGTATCTGGTTACTCACAATCTTCCTTGTCCCAACGCGGATGAGGAAGATTTTTTTATGCCAGATTTTTAAGTACTGTCTCTGCAATTTCCACATCAAACAGCTCATCAATATCCACGGCGGTCCGCCGCTCTATAATCACTGACTTGCTTTTTTCCCCTTGAATCGTCCCGTATTCCTTCAAATTTGAAGGTCGAAAACAATACACATTCCCCATTGCATAAGTTGTCGGCTTAATCCCCGTCCGCTTTGATTCTGTGCGTTCTTTTTGAAAAAGAAAATGTGTGTACCTTTCCGTATCAATGACGCGTTGTGCAAACGGGTGAAAATGGGTTGGCACTTCAAAAACCGATTCAACTGAATCTAAATTTTCCTTAAACAAAAGCTCAATGCATTTATCAATTTCTTCGGAACTGACCAGTGGACTCGTTGGCTGAACCAAAACTACCGCGTCCGGCGCATATCCTTCTTTTTCTTTTAGAAAATCAAGTTCGTATTTGAGCACGGCGATATGTGGCGTGGTGTCGGTCGCCAAATACGCGGGGCGCATAAAGGGAATCTCCGTGCCCGCTTTACGCCCAATGTCCGCAATCTCTGCATCATCCGTATCTACAATAAGGCGCGTGATGCGCTTCGCTTTTTTAAGCGCTTCAATCACATAAATTATTGAAGGTTTTCCCAAAAGCGGCACAATGCTTTTTTTGGGAATCCTTTTTGACCCCCCGCGCGCCGTGACGGTCGCGAGCACTTTGTATGTTTTTTTCTGCATAATTGCTATAACACTAACACAGGACAACATATTCCAAAAAAATAGGCGCCCCGTAATGAAGCGCCTTTACGAAAACTACAATCCGCAGATTTCTTTTGTGGCATATAGCGCACCAAAAACTTTCACATCAACCAATGCTTTTCCTGAAAGCGAAAGTGATGCGAGTTCTTTTGTTGCGTCACGGAGAGGTAAAACAAGAATGTCTATGTCTTCCGCAACATCACAACTAGCCGCTCCGCTCGGCGTAGCCCCAAAACCGACAAAAACAGACATCTCATCCGCCATTACCCCGGGCGCAAAAGGGCCTGCAAAAAGCAAACGAGGTTCGTTGATAACATATCCAGTTTCTTCTTGAAACTCGCGCTGAGCCGTTTGCGTTTCGGATTCTCCCGACATACACCCTCCGTATACTAACGAAACAACCCACGCACGAAGTGGTACGCGATAGATATTTACCAACACTGCGTCAAACGCAGATGTTACTCCAAGTACACCAACAACTCGTCCAGTTGCGCCTTTGCGCGAAAAAACTTCCCAGACACCGTGTTTTCCGTCCCGTGTATTCGTGAAATGTCGTTGTGTTGTTGTGGAAAACCTACCCTCAAACACGACTTCGTCCTGTTCAATCCGCAAAACTGATTCTCGTCTTTCAATGTTCATTTACTATCCTTTTCTTTTGGAAACCTGTAGGCAGGATATTACGAGTTATGTCATTTTGTCAAATGCGCGCGTAATTTATTTTCAACACGAGGAATGTCCTCTGAATTTGTGATAGTAGCATGAAAAGTACTGACCACTGTGCGAATAGGAACGCGGGATGCGAGATTTCCCACCATCACCGAGAGCCACTCCTCTCCGTTTTCTCCGCGCACAACCGGCTCGTCAAAGATTCGTTTATCAAGCACATACGCCGAGGAGTTCGCAAACACCTTTCCTTTCGGGGTTTCCCCTTCGTTAATACCGCAAAGAATTTCGTTTTCAACGATGCATTGCGCGATACGGCGCGAATCGTCGCCAACTTCTTTCCGAACTAAAAGGGCGAGCGTATGGTTAAGTAAATTGGTTAAGTCATCTTTTTTATAAAACACATCGCTTGCGAGGACTAAAAATCGTTCGCTGAGAATCTTTTTTGCGGCAGAAAGCGCGGCAAAAGTTCCAGTTCGCCCATTCTCCTGCCGCACATACCGAACCGGTTTTCCTTTCCAAGAAAATCCTATGATCTTTTCAATAAGTTCTCCGAGATAACCGACAACAATAACAATCTCGGTAACTGCGTCAGGTAACGCGTTAAGAGCATGGGCAATCATTGATTGCCCTTCAACCAAAATAAGCGGCTTCGGCGTGGAATCCGTAAGCGGCCGAAGCCGTTCGCCGCGTCCCGCTGCTAAAATTATTGCTTGCATTTTTTTATAATTTTAATCCCTTCTTCAAACGAGACCTCGGGCGACCAGTTTAGGAGTGTCTTGGCGCGCGAGATGTCCGCGAGGACTTCGAGTACATCGCCTTGCCGTGGTGGGAGCATAACACGCGGATATTTTTTACCGCCAATTATATCCGCAATCTCCTGAATGGAGTAATTCGCGCCGCTCCCGATATTTATGGCGACACCGCACAACGGCTTCTTTGCTTCCGCGGCGGCAAGCACGGCGCGCGCAACATCCCTCACAAATACCATATCGCGGCGCTGAGTGCCTGGAGAGACAACAGTAAGCGGCTCTTTTTTCGCAACTTGATACAAAAACTTTTCAATAGCAGTAGCGTACGCGCTATCCCGCCTTTGGCGAGGACCAAATACATTGAAAAACCGCAAAGACACGCCGTCAATGTTTTTCCATAATGTGTCGCGCGACCACATTTCCACCATCTGCTCGCCGATTTTTTTCGCAAGTCCATACGGATTTTTCGGTTGAAGCGGTAAATCTTCCGATAGCGGCTTGCCGTCATATTCTTCGCCGGTCGTGCCATATACCGCGGCGGAAGATGCAAATACGAACCGCCGCGCGCCTCCTAGGCGCGCGGCTTCCAGCACATTCCATGTGCCGCGTACATTCGTCTCATAGGTTACTTCCGGCTCTTTAATTGACTGCTGTACCGATGGTAACGCGCCGAGATGTATGACGACGGCCTCTGGTTTTGCTTTTTTGCACGCATTTTTGATTGCGCTAAAATGACGAAAATCATTGCGTGAACTTCCTTTTATATCAAAAGGAAATACCTCATGCCCGCGCGCACGAGCTTCTTCTGCGACATACGAGCCAATAAAGCCGGAACTGCCGGTGATAAGCAAACGCATACAGACAGTATAACTTATAAAAAACACCCGATGTTTTGCAGACATCGGGTGCTATGTTTAGATTGATGGCGCTTCCTCGACTGGACGCCAAAGGATGCGAGGCGCAATGACATCGCGGTCAATCGCCTTTTGCGCTGTGATGACTTTTTGTATCATTTCGGTGATCACTTCGTCGGTGAGCAGATGTGGCTGAAGCCCAAGCGACAAAAGACCGGTGTGCTTGGGGTTGTAATAGTGCGCCTCTTTCTCCACGCGTGGATTTTGAATGTGGTCAATGACCACGATGAGACCGAGCGTGTTGCCAACTCGTTTCACCTTTTCCGCAAGATCCAGCACAGAGAACTGCTCGGTGAACTGGTTAAACACACGGAACTCTCCGGCATTCGGCGGACTCTGCGCCGCCAAGGCAACACACTGGAGTGTATCGCGAATGTTCAAATATCCGCGCGTCTGCCCACCCTTGCCGTACACCGTAAGCGGGACTTCCACGACCGCCTGCGCAATGAAGCGATTGAGTGCGGTACCAAACACGGCATCATAGTGGAAGCTGGTGACCAAGTCAGTATGAAGTGTTGTCTCGGCCGTATCGATTCCGTACACCACTCCCTGATTGAGGTCAGTCGCCCGAATCCCCCACGCGCGACACGCGAACTCAATGTAGGCAGAGTCCGCAACTTTGCTAGCGTGATAGAAACTGCCGGGGAGTTTCGGAAACGGCAAACGGTCTTTGCGACCATTGTGTTCAACTTCCAACCACCCCTCTTCAATATCAATGTTTGGCGTCCCATACTCGCCCATTGTTCCCAACTTGATAAGATGCGCGTCTTTGCCGTTTTGACGCTTTAGCTCGCGAATCGCAAACAACACATTGAGCGTTCCAGCGCTATTGTTTACAACCGTATTGACTGCCCGCGAACGGCTCCACATTGAGTATGGTGCCGATGGCTGCTCCGCGTAATGGATGATGACATCAGGCTCAAACCGAAGTATGAAGTCAATGAGCGCAGGCCCATTTTGCGCAATATCAATGACATTGCCCGGGGGCAATGCAATGTAATGTCCGGCATTGAGCGAATTCCAAAGCTTGACCCGCCGCTGAAGCGTCGGGCGGAGAAACAAGGGTTCGCCGCCAACTTCTTCTTCCATCCGCCGTTTTTGGAGGTTATCCGCAATCGCAACCGCATGGCCTCGCGCCGCAAAATGCATCGCGGTAGGCCACCCGAGATATCCGTCGCCACCCAATACTAATACCGTCAATTGTTTCTCTTCTTTTTCTATCTTCATTTCTTACCTTTCTGATTTTTCTATTTTCTCCGTGCATATCCATTTCTTGGAACGAAAATAACTCGGTTTTTGTTACGCGCGCAAGCGGTCGGTTAGTGGCTTTACATATCGGTCAAATAGTTGGCGTTTTATGCTGTAATGAGTGAGGGACTTCTTAAACAGTCGCGCGCGCGGAGGGGCTTTGCGCAAAGCGTTTACAATTCGTTTATGCGCTTTTCCGTCTCCGTAGATACGGCGCAGGCTGTGTAACTTTTTCCGAAAAATCACATCAAAACGCGCCGTATCAATCGCTTTTTTAATCAAGCGGCGTTCCGGCAAAACATCTATGATATTATTTTCCCGTTCGCGCTTGCGCTGGCGGCTCCCGACCGACACCGACGGCAAATACAAATACGGCGCTTCATAAATCGCTGCCGAAGAATTACCCACAAGCACAGACGCGCACGCCTGAAGCCCGATAAAGTCCTCAGCTGGGATATTTTTGTGGATGGAAAACTGCGGGTTGCCGCGCCGCGTCTCAATTGCTTCAATAATGCCTTCATATCCCTGGTCTGAACACGGATACGCGACCACCGCGCGCAGGCTCGTTGCTTCAACCGCAGATAAGATTTCTTCCATGTCGCTCCGACTACGCTCAGGCATTCTGGTTTCCGGATGCTGAAGAATTAAAAGAAACGGCTCATTTTCTTGAAGATTAAACTTCGCGCGGACTTCTTGCTCCGGCGTGTATAATTTTTGGAAAATAAAATCTAAATACGGTGCGCCGACGCGCTGAACGCGCCATCGTTCTTCGCCTAAATGTAGAACAGTCCGACGAGCGCGTTCAGTTTCGGTGAAGTGAAGATGCGCGAGCTTGGTAATCGCGTGCCGCTGGATTCCGTCTAAATTGCCCGATACTTCGCCTCCCTGAATGTGCGCGACTGGAATGCCCAATTGCAAAGCCGCAAATGCGGCAACGAGTGTCTCGGAACGATCGCCGAGAAGAAGCACAATATCCGGCTTCAAGTCGTCAAACGCGCCTGCTAGTCCCGAAAGTCCGCGGCCAAGCGCCTCAACTCTCTCCCGTGCCGTGCCTCCTGTTTGATTCAAGGGAACGGTACGTGCAATAGAGATGTAGCGTTTTGCGTACTCAAGGGTATATCCGAATTGTTCGGAAAGATGCATATCAGTCAGAAGCACCTGCAATTCAAGCGATGGTTCCGCTTCAATCGCGCGCATCGTCGGCAGAAGCGCGTTAAAACCGCCCCGCTTTCCGTTCACCACGCATATTTTTTTACGCACGACATTCATAACGCTCTATTATAACTGCCGCAAGAGAAAATCTGCTATGCGCTTGCCTGTTTTGCCATCGGTATACACGCACTGTTCGTGCACGAGGCGCGCGCGGCCTTTACGGTCCAATTGCGGATGCGCCAGATATTTCTTAATCCACTCAATCAATTCTTCTTCGCTTTTAACCAAACGAATCCCACCAGTTGCGAGCGCTTTTTGGTAATGCACGGTTGCATATCGGCGCGTCGGCTGTTTCCATGCTGGGTCGCCATGGCGTATTTCAAATCCAATATTTATTATCGGCTTGTCAAAAACCGCCGCGTCGATTGAAATACTGGAGGCATAAGAAACAAGAAGCGCACAATGGAAAAGTGTATTTTTCAAATGAAGGAGTTCAGCGGCAGTCATATCCCAGTCCATCCCAATACCCGTACCAAAGCGCACACCAGGAACATCTACATGAAGCCAAGGACGCTTCCGAAATTCTGCTTCATCACCCGCAAAGTCATTTGGTTGAAAACGGGCAAGCATCTGCGTTTCTGGAATATGCACTTGGAGTAATGAATGCATGGTGTCAATCATCTCCCAATCGGAATTGCTGAGTGTTTTTCCTATAGGGCCAAATATAATAAGGCGCTTCTTCGGGTCCATCTTCATTTTTTGGAAAAACACCTCGCGAGGCAGAATATTTTCTATACTCCAATACATATCGTATTGTGGAACGCCTGACACAAAAATCTTTTCGCGTGGCACATTATCATAATATATGGCCTCTTCTTTAACGATATGGTTTGGTGCAATCACTACATCAGACACAAGCCGCAAAAAACCCTTTGATGCAATTTTGTCCCATGAATTAACAAAACCTACACTGCGAATTCCGCGCCGTTTTGCTTCGCGGAGCATACTTACTTCCACCGTATCAAAAAGATTGGCGAGAAATACGAGAGACGGCCTGTAGCGCTCAAACACCGAGTAAAAAATCTGGTCGCGCACAAAACTGGCGTCCAGAAATCGAGCGATACGCTGAAAGAGCGGCCTGGCTAACAGTGCACTGAACAGAAAACCTCCGACAAATACGAAGACATTTTTACGGTCAATGAGGAGAAGTCGGCGATAGAGCGCGAGCGTATTAGTGCGCACTAAAAAATTTTTCAGAAAATCAAACAATGTGTTTATGGGCGAAAATGCATATGCGTCAATTACTTCGTAACAAACTCGAGGATGCAAAAACTCTTTTTCATAAAATGCGGCGCGTGCTGCGTTCTTCACAAACAGCACCACGCGAATGTTTCCACGCGCCAGAAGCGTCCCGAGAATATCGGTTCGCAAAATCGCTTTCGCCTCAACGCCGGAAAGAATTGAAATAAAAATAGTTTTCATGAGATAAACGACAGCATCCGCGACAAATATGAATCTGGATTCACCTGAAGTTCTTTCGGGCTTCCCTCTTCAACAATCCGCCCATTTTCTAAAGCGATAATACGGTCCGCGCCGAGCACGGTGGAAATGCGGTGCGCAATGACGATAATCGTTACCATTCCTTTCAGGGAGTCAATAACATTCTTCACAGAAGCTTCTGTTTCAAAATCAAGCGCGCTCGTCGCTTCGTCCAAGATGAGCACATCGGGGTTGCGCGCAAGCGCGCGGGCAATGGCGATGCGCTGGCGCTCCCCGCCGGAAAGTTCGGCGCCGCGCTCACCAACCTGCGTATCAATTCCTTTCGGCCAGCGCGCCACCAAATCCCCTAATTGTGCCCGAGAAATCGCCTGCCTCACTGACGCATCGGGAATGTCCTGCAAAAATCGCACATTGTCTGCTATGGTCGCATTCAAAAGAAAACTCTCCTGCGGAACATACATGATTTTTTTGCGCCAGTCAGAAATTGAAAACTGCGACACATCTCTACCATCAAGAAGCACATGCCCATCCGCAGGCTCCATCAAACGAAGCAATAAATCAACCATCGTTGTCTTGCCGGAACCCGTTGGTCCGATTATGCCGACAAATTCGCCTCGCTTCACGAAAAAAGATAAATCAGAAAAAATCGGCTCTCCGCGGTATGAAAATTCAATATGCGAAAGCGCCAATTCTCTTTCAAATAAAAAAGGAATAGCACCGCCGCGCGGCTCTTTGTTAGCTTCAGTTTCAGCAATGATAGCCGCGACTTTTTCCGCATGTGCAATGGAATCATCTACCACATTAAGCGAAGACTGTATCTTGCCAATGCGCGTAAACATCTGTTGTATCAAATACACAATCGGAATGAATGTGGTTACATCAAACGATAAATAGTAATACGATATAGCAAAGACGCTTATAATGAAAAAGAGTGATACGGGCTCAACAGAGAGCTTGGCGGTAAGGCGCGCAAGGTCTTTCCTTCGCTCAACTTCTTCTGTCTCATTAAAATAGCCTCGCACCCGCAGAAGCGATTCCTTCTCAACCCCAAGCGCCTTGATGGTTTTGATGCCGATGAGCGTCTCATCTATAGCGTGAGTCATGTCCGCTCGGACACGCATAAGCTTGCGCATATAGTTCCGTAAACGCGCAAAAACCGGATTCCATGCAAGGAGAAACAACGCGCCTCCGGCAAGCGTCAACCCCGCGATGGCCGGCGAGAGGAGAAAAGCAAGTGCGGCGTATGAAAAGAGGTTTGCAACCGAACGGATAACATCCGTGGAAAAATGAAGCAATTTGACGCTCGCCTTCAAATCAGAAATCAATATATGGTTAAAATTTCCTATTTTCTGAGCGCGTAAATAAGAAAATGAGGAACCGAGCATTTGGCGGTATAAGCGTTCGCGCATCATTCTGCTATAGCTCGTCAGTGTGTTCGCACGGAATACGCCTGCCCAAAACAGTAGAGCGCCTTTTGCCAAAAACAAAACCACAACCAGAACGAAAACCGCCTTGAACGACCACCCACCCAAGAAACCAAGAGGAATGTTTGAAAGAAAGTTCGCTAATGCGCCGGTTGGCGCACCCTGTCCTCCTACGAGAAACGCAATAAGCGGAACAAGAAGCACCACGCCAAATCCTTCAAAAAAACTTGAGGCAAAGCCGAGAAACACGACAAATGCCATGCGGCGCCGGCAACTACGGTACAGCGTATTAAACAACCGCCACCAATGCGATGCGATGTTACGAATTCTTTTCATAAAAAGGTTGCGCATTGCGTACAAATCCGCGCGCAATGAGCAACTCAAAAGCCGCAACGACTTGTGGCGCGGTAATAGAGAGAACCGCCGGCATATAATTGCCGTTACACTCATTCGAATAGAAAACAAATGAGGTGGGCTCGATTCCACTCGCCGGAAGGACCTGAACACTCTTTTCATCAGAGGGCGGCTGTTCATTCGGCTCAACGGGTCCAATAATATCAACCAATGGAACGCCAAGCGCGTGCGCAATATAAATAGCGCCCGTGTCTACCGCCACAAAAGCGTGTAATCGTTTAATGAGCGAAGGTAGTTCTTCCAAAGAAAAATCTATTGCGCACGCCGCAGCACGCCGTTTCATCAGACCCACCACCTCTTCAGTGCGTTCGCGATTCGCCGGACTGTCTATGAAAATAATTCTTGCTCCATATTTCTCCACCAGTATATCCGCAACCTCCGCGAAACGCGCCAGTGGCCATTCTTTTATCTTGTTGCCCGCAGAGACAGTCATACCAACCAAAAGCGGCGGAACGCCTCCAAACGCGCCATCAAAAAATGCGCGCGCTTTCCTCTCGCCCGCCTCGGTCGTGAATACCTCTTTGATCGGTTGTGCAGAACGAACTCCCAGCGCGGAAAGAAGCGACACATAATGTTTCTGGAGAAATGTGCCGTGCGTATAGGTTACCCGATCTGTGTTCATCCAATCGGTCAATCGCTCAAAAAACGGCGGGTGCGCCACCACGGTCTTCACACGAATCGGAGCGGCGGCGAAAATACAGGAAAGCGTACCGATAACGCTCGTTCCCAATGAAAATACCGCGTCAAATTTTTGCGAATATAAAAAATAGAAAAACCTCCAGCGTCCAGCAAATCCATGAAAACGCTCATTATTGTAATCAATCAGATCGTCAATCCGTGGATTGTGCACAAGAATTCCCTTTGCTTTCCGACCGACGACCACTGCAAGGTGGGCGTTTGGAAAGTGCATCTTTATTTCCCGAAACACCGGTGTTGAACACACCAAATCCCCGACGCGCGTCAGTATTGGTACGACCAATATACGCGGTGCGTTGCCGGTGCGTCCCCGCGCACGAATGCGAGCAAGAATCGCGAGAAGCGGAAAAAGCGCGAGCGCGGCGAGTGCGAAAAAATGTAGCCGAAATCTCTTGAAAAGAGAATGAATCATAAGAATTTTTCTACTTCATCTGCAACGGCTTCACCGGCACTTCGTTCTATGCCGCGCGGGCGTATAAATCTTTTTAAATATTCTGCGCGACGCGCGGCAAATTCATCCTTACCGGCAAGTAATCTGGAAACAAGGGAGGTGAACCTATATCCAGAATTCGCCTCATAGAGCGCTCCACGCCCCATAAGTGCTGAAAAATGTTCAGCACTTTGAATGTCGGAAAAATGCGCATCTCGGTAGACAATGCCCGGTCTGCCGACCGCCATCACATCAAAAAACGCCGCACTATCCAAAGCAATCACCGCAAAAGAATGAAAAATGGAATCGTAAAACAGCGCGTCATCTTGAAGTGTGCGTCTCCCCTCTGCCGGAGCCGGCAGGACCGTGACGCCGAATATATTCCCTACTGCTGAAAATCCTTCGTATCCTGGATAGGGGCGCACGAGAATGTGTATCGTGCGCACGAGCGGGTCCGTGCTGGCGTTGCACGCCTCACGAAGCAGGTGAATCGCGTTCGGGTTGCGCCGTCCAGCCGATGCCGAAGAGATATACAAAAGAAATTTCCGGTTCGGGTCAAGCCCATATGAGTCTATAAAGCGTTCACGAATTTGAAAGGGGACGCGGCGTTCAAACCACGCATCAAACTGGGGGGCGCCAACTATTTTTATGGTCTCTTTCGGAATATGATGATAGCGATGCACTGAATGCGCGTGCTCTTCGTTCCAAACCAATACAGCGTCTGGTTTTACTTGAATCAGCGATTTAGTCGTCAGGTTGTCCCACGAAGGCGTGATGGTTGCCGCGGGTATGCGTAACTTTCTTGCTGACTTAAGATAATCTATATCAGGAGAAGTGCAGGGAAAGTTGCGGTACGATACCAGTATGGCGCTCGGACGCGCGGCGCGAATATAGTTCGTAATACTTATATCTGGCGGCACCATGTATTCGCAGAGAGATAAGAAAAAGTCCACGGGGCGCAGTGCAATCACAAACCGCAAAAACGGCATGCGTGCAATGCTTTTCCTCAACGAGACAGGAAGATATTGGAACATCCGGTCAGTATGGCGCTTTACCGCGCGGATGCGAACCAAAAAAGCGTAATTGCGTATATTGCGGCACGCGATGATAAAGCGAGCCCATCGGTCGGTGCGAAGCGGCCCATTCTCCCATGAAAAAAGCGGGTGTTCTTTTTTAAATTGTTCCAGAGAATTGTCGGACGGTTCTTCATATTTCTCCGAATCAAACACAATATGCACAGCAAACCCACGGCGAAGCAGAGCTTCAACCACACTTTTAAAATAGCGCAGAAATCGCAATGACTTTACAAAAAAGAGTATCTTTTTGTACGGCATATACTATATAACGGAAGCACGGCGAAATAAGTAATCGGTCGCACGAAAGTTGTCCGCGCGATTGGTCTCCGCTAATACAAACCCGGCACCAGTCAGTATTTCGGAAATCGTACCCGCCGTACCTTCCTTCCCCTGGCTTGCCTCAACTTGCACGAGTCGTACGGACGGAAATGCAAGTGTTTTTAGCATTCCAAGCATTACCATTATCTCGGAGCCGTCTACATCTATTTTAATATGCGTCGGCGGTGCGAGTTTTGCTCCGACAATAAGGTCGTCAAGCGCCCATGCGTATACAACTTGCCGTGTATCGGAAAGTGCGCCCACGCCTTTGATGCCATGCTGTTTTGTCGCGCCCGAAAAGAGCGAAGCGTAGATAAAAGTTGTAAATCCTGTTCGTTCGCCAAGAGCTACTGAAAGAGGAATGACGCGCGCGCCACATCCGTTGCGCGCGATATTCGCTAGAAGCGATGCGAAACTTGCGGCTGACGGCTCAAACGCGTAAATCGTTATGTTTTTATGCGCACGCGCGGCAATAAAAGAATACGCCCCGACGGAAGCGCCGATATCGTAGAGGCAATCGCCGTCGCGCATATCTTCTGCAATCCACCGCGCGGTGTAGGGTTCACTCCCAGCGGCACGCAATCGCCGTATGTCCTGCAAAGAACTGACGGATAGTAAAACACTTCTATCCCAATCGAGGGCGCCGTGAAGCGGCTCCTGTTCCAACAAAAGCGCTTTGCGCCTCAAGGGAATGCACTTCCATAATACCAAAAAGAAACACCAGAATATCTTCCAGAATGTGCGCTTCATCAATTTTATCATACGATAAGTTTACGGCGGATTAATCCGTTGACGGACCAGAGAATATCTTCTCCTTTGAGCGCGCGTTTAATGTTCTGAAGCGAGCGCTTCATCACCTCCTCATACGCATCACGGTTTGAACCGGCAATATGTGGAGTCGCCACGACCGTCGGAAAAGAAAAGAGTGCATCATCGGAACGAGGCGGCTCTTCTGCAAATACATCCAGCCCCGCGCCGCGCACGATGCCTGTTTTGAGCGCCTTGCAGAACGCGTCTTTGTCAACCAATTCCGCGCGCGCCGCATTAATAAGTATCGCGCCCTTTTTCATCAGAGAAAACGCGCGCGCATCAATAAGGCGTTTGGTAGTTTCGTTTAAATGAAGGTGTAGGGTAATAATGTCGGAGGCGCGGAGTAATTCGTCAAAAGAAATAGAGCGCACATTCAGCCGCTTTTCTTCCTCGAGAGCGGCGCGGCGCGTGTCATAATAACAAATCTCCATACCGAACCCTGCCACTTTTTCCGCGACTTTCTGCCCAATGTTCCCGAACCCCACAATGCCGAGCCGTTTTTTCTCAAGCATCTGCATTTCCAAACCATAACTGCTACCGCCCCACTGTCCGCTCCGCGCCTTTATATCCATTTCTGGAAGGCGGCGCGACACCGCAAGCATCAAAAGAACGGCGTGTTCGGCAACTGACGAAGCGTTTGCGCCGCCGTTTGTCGCGACCGGAATCCCCGCCGCGGTCGCCCCATGTACATTAAACTTGTCAAATCCGGAACTCCATAACTGCATGAGCCGACAGCGCGAAGCCGCGTGCATCGCTTCGTCGGATAAAAACCTTCCCGGCGCGAAAAACACGGCGTCGGCACGCGATAATTTCTCTTTTTGTTCAGAAAGCGGTGCCGCATAGGTCATCTGCTCAACCGAAAACTCACGGGAAGGAAAATGCGAAAACACCAACGCGCGAAGCGCCTCCAGAATCCGCTCTTCATACACATATAAAATCGTCGGCATCATTTTTAAAGATAGTTACTTTTTAACCATAAACCAATATCCCAACGGCATTTGCCAAGAAGGATCAAGTTTCGGTTCTATCCTATCAGTCAATTTATTAACAAAATGCCATAATCTGTTTTTAAAAATCGGCTGCATGTCATGAGCGACTTTTTTCCGTATCAAGTGAAGCGCGTCTATGGCGCTCCCAAGAGGATATATTTTCACGCCTTCTAAAAGATCCATAAGCGCGTAGGGCGTATAACGGAAATAATCATGCGGTTCTTGATGTAATTTTGTAATATAAGGAACCGTACCTAATAGAGTGCCGCGTAAGCTCTTGAGCATATTCTCGGCGAGAAAATGAGGATTTTTTATATGTTCCAGCGTGTTTGAGCAAATGATGACATCAAATTTTTCTTTCTGAAACGGCCACTCCGCATTCAAATCACATAACACATCGGCATCTCCCGCCCAATCAACTCCCTTATAATTAAAACCAGTGAATAAATTTTTGAGGTGCCTCTTCCCGACTCCGACATCAAGCAGGGTGCCACGCAAACCAGAAAGGTGCTGTTGGTAAAATAAATAATTGAGATGTCGCCAACATGACCAATGTGGTTTTTTCATACCGTAACACTGTAACACACCGTAGTGTATATTCTGCATAATTACTTCTTCTCTACAATCCAATTGTGAAGTACGAGCGCGTCCATTTCCGTATTCAAAAAACACCGGAGTGCATCTTCGGGCGTCTCCACAATGGGTTCGCCCGCGTCGTTGAAAGAAGTATTGAGAACGAGCGGTACGCCGGTCTCTTTTTCAAACACTTTAAGCAATGCATAATACGGCTCGTTTGCTTCCGCTGTTACGGATTGAATACGGCAACTCCCATCTATATGCACAATCGAAGGAACGAGCGCGCGCTTCTCTTTCATCACCGGCGCGGCAAGAAGCATAAACGGGCTTGGGTGTTCCAACTCAAACCATTCGCGTTGCTTCTCAGCAAGAACACTTGCCGCGAATGGCCGCCACGGCTCGCGGTGCTTCACTTTTTTGTTAATGATGTTCGCCATTTCAGGATTGCGGGCATCACCAATGATAGAGCGGTTGCCGAGCGCGCGTGGCCCGTATTCGCTCCCGCCCTGAAACCAGCCGATAATTTTGCCGCTCGCAATTAACTTTGCGGCATCGCTCGCAAAGTCGTTCGAACGGCGCGCCGTAATTTTGTCTTTGTATTTTTCAAGCGCGTTGGTGATGTCTGTTTCCAAATAGGTTTTACCGAGCGATGCGCTTTTCATTTCATAAAAACGGGGCAATCTCAAAATCTGGTGTGCGCCCCACAACGCGCACCCAAGCGCAATGCCGGTGTCGGATGCTGCTGGTTGAACAAAAAGCTTTTTGAAGCCGACATCCTCCAGGAACCTTCGATTCGCGTCAATGTTCAAACCGACTCCTCCGGCGAGGCATAGATTATCTACGCCTGTCATAGATTTGATCCGTTTCCCCCATACTACCATTACCTCTTCCAACACCTTTTGTACCGCGTATGCCGCCGCGGCGTAATACGGCTCCGGAAGCGTTTCGGCTTTCCGCCGCGGCTTGCGCAAATGAATCTCATCAAACAAAATTGGTTCCGTTAAAGACGGCTCGCGCCTGCGGTATGCGGCGCGAAACAACCCGTATGCGGTTTTCCGTAGCGCTTCATTCAGAAACCATCGCAGCCAACCCTGCGGATATGATTTCTGGCGAAATCCTTTCGACTCTTCGCGCCCCGCGAACGAAATGAGCGGGTTGCACAAAACCCTACCTTCCGCGTCTATGCGAAACCAGCGCGAAAGCGGATACTTTTCCAAAATTCTACCGTCTCCATAGGGCGCCAAACCCATCATTTTGCCTTCGTTGTAATCGCCGAAGTTAAGGTATCCATCTGAAATAAATGAGTAGAGTTTTCCGATGCCGGTCGTATAGGGAAATCCAAGCATTTCACGCAGGTGGCGGGTTTTTTGAAGCATGACGAGATGATTTTCATCTCCGCGGTAGATGGTTTCCGTTTCCGTGCCGAGCGCCCCCAAATTATCGCGAAGAGTCTCTCCGACGCCGTCTACAATCAATATGCCTGCCTCCAGAAACGGGGAACAGAAAAAAGCCGCCGCCGCGTGCGCATCATGATGGTTGATGGTTTCAACGCGCGCTTTTGTAAACCGCCCTCCTCCATTTCGCTTAAAAACAACTTCAGAGGGGCGCTTCGTATGCGAGCCGACTTGATCCAGTACCACTAAATCCACCTCCTCCGGCCGCACGCAGAGTGTGTTCAAGCAATACTCAATGGAGAGATTTGGAAACATATCGCGGGAATGCTTCACGCGATTCAACCGTTCCTCGGCAATCGCGACCACGCGATTGCCGGCAATAAGCGCGGCACCCGTGTCATGTTGTTTAATTTTAAGGCCTAAAATGTTCATACGAGCAAGATTAACATATCTTTATATTCTCCAAAATAACGCGGAGGAGCCGTTCGCTTGACTTGCCGTCATATCTGAAACACTGCTCGGTAACCATTCTCTGCCGCGCCTCCGCATCATGTTCCGGATTCGCAAGATACTCATCTATAACCAGCTTCAATTCTTTTTCATTCCGCGCCACTCGCGCGCCGCCGCTTTTTAAGATTGGCTGAAAATGATTGAACCCAAGCTGGCGCAAGACGCTTTCGTTATATGGCAAAGGCGTTTTCGCATCAAAACCCACCACAATAATCGGCTTGCCGAACCGCGCCGCATCAACAATGAGCGTGGTGAAGCCGGAAACCAAAAGCTCGCAATGCGAAAGTGTTGCGGCAAGCCAGTCATCGTCCTGCGGAGACATTTCCGTATCAATCAGCCGCTCCCCCGCCCACGGAAACCGCGTACCCGGCTCGTCAATAATAATGTGCGGGTCGAGTGGTATTCCTTCCATATCAACCGGGTCGCCTGGTGGCGTACGCACCAAAAGATAAAAATTATCAGGAAGTATAGCGCGAAGAATCAGTATCATTTCTCGGTCAAAGGTATTCTTTGTGAAGAATCGATTTCCCACCGGGGCGTACAAAATAAATTTTCTCTCCGGAGGGATACCTAGTGTCGCGCAAAAATCTGTTCGCGGCATTGGCGCGCCATTCCGATATTTGTCGTAATGCGGAATGCCGACGACGCGGATTTTAGTTTCCGGAATGTCGTGAATATCTTGCGCTTCTTTTTTAATAATCTCGTTTTGTACAACGAGCGTGTCCGGCACCACCCTAAATCCGCCTTTGGCGGTCAAGTTGTCCCACGAGCGCACCATTCCGACGGTGGCGATGCCGCGCTGTTTCGCTTCGTACATAAAAATGACATCCATCGGATTAAAAATATCCGTTGCAAACACCTCAGTGGGCTTGTATTTTTCAAACAGTGTAGCGTACCGCTTGCATGGCATACACCACGCATAAAGCTTTGGAATAAGCGGACGGATGAGCGGTGCCCAAAAAAACACGCGAAGCGCATTCCACCGTTCGTGTCCAAGGCGCATATTGCGTATCAGCTTCCGCGTGCGCGTGCGAATCGCCGCCGCCGCCAAGTCCTTAAACAAATAATCGGCTTCGTTTAATTTCCGTGGAATGCCTTCTATAATGACATTGTCTTTTTGGTAAAACTTCTCAAAGAAATCAATCTTCTTTTCAGAAACAACCAACACAATGCGCAATCCTGCAACACCGGCAAGTATCTTAAAAAATGGCGCGCTCAAAATATTGCGCGAGATGAGCGGGTGGAAGCAAATGATAAAGATGGTCTTCACAGATTTTCCAAAATAAGATTCACTAATCGTTCACTAGAACGACCGTCCAGCTTCCAACAAATTTCGCGACGCATTTTCTCACGCTTTTCCGCATCCCGTTCAGGATGTGCAAGATAATCCGAAATAACTTTTTTCAATTCCGGAAAAGAGCGCGCCGCGCGAATCGCGCCGATCGCTGCAACATCCTTAAAATGCTCAAATCCTTCAAAACGCCGTATTGAGCGGTACAGCGGCCGCGTATTCCACCCGTCAAATGGCGCCGCAACGAGCGGGCGGTCAAACACAACTGATTCCAAAAACACCGTGCTGTACACAGCAAGCACCATTGCGGAATGCCGCATCACATTGAGATAGAGCACCGACTCGTCTAATTTTTCAACGCCGCGCTTGTCAAATACGCGCAGGCGCGGATGTTCCGATAGGCGCGTATATTTTTCTGCGTCAAAATCCTTATCTTTGCTTCGCGAACCGAGGTACGGTCGCAAAACAATATAAGTGTTCTCGCCGAACGCGCCAGCGTCAACCCACTTCAACATTTCAGCCACAATGTCCGGCTCATCGGGGCAATACGCGCTTCCCGACACGTACAAAATGTAGCGTGAGTCCGCCGGCAAGTTGAGATCCTTGAGCGTATCTTCGCGCGAAAGCACCGACTCTCTGCTCGCCAAAAAATCAAAATGCGGGTAACCAGTCACGACGATGGACTCGGGCGCATAACTTTGGAAACGGATTGCCGCGCGCTTTATCTGCTCGCTGTGCGCCACGAATATATCCGCATGGAACGGCAAATAATATTTGTCCACATGGTCCCAACTCGCGGGCATGGCGATGGTTCTTATGCCGCGGCGTTTTGCTTCCGGAATAACTTGTGTTTCAAAACGGTCGTACATGCTGGAGAGAAATACCGCATCGGGACGGTATTTCTCAAACAACGGAGCGAGCGGCCTGTCCTTGAATGCGAGATAATGCAAAAAGGGCGCGACTTTCAAACGCACAAAACGCGAACGCCCAAATGAGTTCGCGATGAGCCATTTGAGCGGCGCCATAAAACGATTGCCTCCCGCGGGAGGTTCGCCTGGGCGCATACCCATCGTTGCGAGAATACGCGTCGTGTTGGTATAGAGAAGGTACGAATAAAAAAAGCGGACAATCTTCTGAAAAAAAGTTCTCTGGAAAGAAAGTAATACTGATTCCACAATAACGCGTTCACTGGGAAATCGAGTCAGAAACAGCTTGTAGCGTTCGTAATCCTTTTTCAGAACCAAAAAGACGATGCGTATATCATTCCGCGCCGCGGCAATTTTCTGCAATTGGTCGCCGACGCAATTCGGGAAAAAGAAAAGATATCGCCGCGCCGACAAATATTACCATATAGTACAGAAAAGCCCCGTCCATTTGAACGGGGCTTGCGAGAACACAACAAGAAGTTACGCGGCAATTTTTTGCAAATGTCGGCGTTTTAGAGATTTCTTTCCCATTTTATGAGATGGTACTTTCTCATTTGGTTGAACGACAGATAATATCTTTTGGAATCTTTCTGTCGCGGGACCGAATCTGAATCCTTTTACATCAGGACCGAATCTTGCCATATCAACCGCTGAATAGAGCATCGCTGATACTTCGGGCAATTCCTCTTTGATATTTTCTAACAAAGACACGAGATAAACTTCTGGATATTTTCCGGCTCGCTCGCCTTCATCTTCGTTAAACCAACCGAATACTTCTTGCAAGAGTTCCGTGACTTTTGGATGAATCTTACTTTCTTTCATTTATTTTTCCTTTCATTTCTGCGTTATGTGATTTTCGCCGTTTTCAACACGGCTCGTTATAATGAGGTTTTGATTAAAAAGATTGGTCGCCCAAATCTCTTTTTCGTACAGTTGCTCGGCAAGCACATTTTCTGCAAACTTATGGACCAAATACGCAAAGGTGAAAAGCCCGCGGTCGTCAATCCATTTATTCACTTCTCTGGCGATGCTAGCGAAGTGCTGTTCTACAAAAGCGCGCTTGCGTTTCGGAAAAGGCGGCTGGTTTGTGACGAAAAGCCGTTTCTCGCTCTCAAACCATATTTTGTGGCCAGCCAACCGTCCTTGGCGGGTAGCAAGCCATACCAGCATGCATCGCAATACATCACTGCATCCCTCCTTTTCTGCTACGAGAGCGAAAGAACTCTGGAAGCGGAACATAATGCGCACTACTTGGACCGCTTCCTCGTACATTTTGTTCTTTTTATCAAAAAAGACACCGTCTACGCTATAAGTTGACCAACCTTTAAATGGGGATTGGTACATTTTGATGCGTTCGCGCGCTTTCTCAACTGAGACTGGCTCTGTTACTCTCCGTGCTTTTGTGTAGTCATCTGGGTCAAAGAGTGCAGGATATGCTTGGTACTCTTCAAGGAGAACCGGCGCATTAGTGTCCATGTATTTTTTAACGACATCCTCTTTATAACCTTTACGCAAGGCATCAAAGATAGTGCCATAGTACGCCGCTCTTTTGGGGAAGTAGATTTCGGAAAAGATGCTTTGCTCGCTTCGGGAAATGAGATACCGCGTTTCTTGTCTTTTGACCATAGCCGCCTTTCTTGTTGTTTTATTGTGAAGAACTGTGCCACATTGTACGATACACTAGAAATATAAGAATGTCCCAATGTGCTGATATTCCTACTTTCCTAGGAATGTAGGAATGTCAGACCAACTCGTAGACATCCAGTTTTTCGTTGTTGGATAGATTCATAAATTATTTTATAAAAAAGTCTCTACCTTTAATAACAAACTTGATGATGGTTTTGAAGACTAACAATACCAAAGGTAATCCAACAAATAGAATCTGAAGCAGAATAAAAATCCGGCTCAAACCATCAAGTCTTACTGGAAAAACAAACTCGCGTTCGTTAGAAAGATTAACATATTCATTTGGTTCGACTACAAGTTTCTCTCTGTTTAATGAGGTGTTAATTGAGTAGTTCATATCTGTCAAATCAAAGTAACATCCATCAAATTTTCTTAAAAGCGTTTCCATTGTTGAATAGACGTCTTTCAAAACTAGATTTTTCTCGATACCCTTAGGTCCAACATTTAAATTCCCCAGTTTTAAGAGAGAAAACTGGCCACGATTCCTTTGGTGGTGTAAGCAATAAAATCACAGCATAATAAAGAATTAGTAAAATAACAAAACAGGTAAAGATTCGTTTTACAATGAGATTCATACAAAAAATAATACCACTTTATCGCAAAAAACCAAAGCGCAAAATCGTAAAAAATGTTTATTTTTCTATTTCAGTATTTTGCAAAATACTTGGATACACTATCTCTGACGACCGTTAAAGATAGTGTATGTGCGCATTTAGCAATAAGATACGGCCGTGGCTTAATGCTAAACAGCGGAATATGTTAACGAACCGCCGTTTTATATCGCCTCGGCAAGCTCTCAAACTGCATAGAACACACCCACCCATTCCGATGGAGAAGGTAGCGCGCCAACAGAAACAAAATAGAAAAACCGTACACGACGCTGGCGCGGAAACTCGCAGACGATGCTTCCGGAAAATATTTTGTCGGCACGGGCACTTCCACAATCCGGTACTTGTTGCACACCGCCTGCGCGATAAACTCTTGGTCAAACACAAACTTATCCGAATTCATTTCATAATGCACCTCCTCAAGCACGCGGCGCGCGTACGCGCGATAACCGGTATGATATTCGGATAAATGCAAACCAAACACGATATTTTCTAAACGAGTGAGGAGTCGATTGCCGAGGTATTTCCACCACGGCATTCCCTGCGCAACAGGGCTCTTCCCCATAAGCCGTGAGCCCAGCACGATGTCCGAGCGGCCCTCCGCAATGGGCGCAATAAGCGTCGGTAAAAGCGACGGGTCGTACTGATAATCGGGATGAAGCATAACGATAATATCGTTGTCTGTTTTAAGCGCTTCGGTGTAGCAGGTCTTTTGGTTCGCGCCGTATCCGTAATTGCGCTTGTGCTTGAACACACGGATAGGGAGCGTGTGTGCGACCGCGAGAGTATCATCGCGGCTTGCATCGTCTACCAGAATAATTTCATCCACCGCGCCATACGGAATCGCCCTATATGTTTTCTCCAAAGTCCGAGCCGCATTATACGCAGGCATAATCACCACGACGCTGTTTCTTTTATTGGCTTCCGATTTTTCGTACATATTCTTGTTCATTATAAATACCTAAAATATAGGAAAAACGAATTTGGAAATAATGGAAGTTTCCGAGAAACACAACCAAAATAGCGAGCGCCACAATGAGGTGAGCGGTTTTGTGAAGTACAGAAAACCGCAGCGCGGAAAGCGCGCGTTCCGCGGTAGAGAAGAGCCTGTCCGCGAGAAGCGCAAGGAGCACAGGTAAAATCATCACCGACGGCAAGAGGTAGCGGAGGTAATGCGAGAGTACGAAGTGGAATGCGAGATAGCCATGCACGAACACAAACAGCAATACTTCCGCGCGCGTAAACTTCTCGCGCGTGAAAATCCGCGGAGCGACAAGCAGATACAGCAATACAAAATACGCAAAAATCACCAGATTGCTTGAACTCTCTACCGCGGGATTCAAAAACCATTGACCGAAAAGCGCAAAGGGGAAAATAAAAAAATTCAAAAATGTTCGGTCAAGCAGAAACGACTTAATACCTTGCTGAGTTATCGCAATCGCAGGGTCGGATGAAAACATCGGGTACAGCGGATTGTCGAACCAGAACCAATTCTTGGCGTACCAAAATAAGGAAATAGCCGCGACAATCGCGCAGAATATAAAAAGCATTCGCCCCATTTCATGCGCCGTTATAGAGAAACGCCTCCATGCGACGACCAGAAACACAATGGCGAATACGCCGAAGAAAAAACCGAAATATTTCATACCGAGCGAAATCCCGAGCATCACGGCGGAAAACATCAATTCCGAAAAATGCGGTTTTGCGTTTCCGTTTTGTTGTGACGCATATTCCAAAAGCGGGAAAAGCGCCGCAAATCCGTATAAAAACGCAAAGGTGTCCACATACCCCATGTGTAAAACCTCTCTTTGGAGGGCCATCATGCCCAACACCGCGAGAAGCGCCGCCGGCGCGAGCCAGCGCCGTTTGAGCTTATCCCGCAAAAACCCGTACGCGAGCGCGAGAAAAAGCGGGAGCGTCATATACTGTAGCGGCTGAAAGACGAATGGAGCAGTTTTTTCGTTGAACAGCACGGCGGGCACAGCGTATAAAATCTCCGCGAGAACGGGCGTAAAACTATAGTGCTCAATCGCGCTCGTAAAGTCCGTCCGCCCCTTTTCCACAATGTCCAGCACAATGGGCAGATGGTAATCTATGGTGTCGTGCGCGGTAAGCGGCACGAACGCGAGAGAAAAATTAGCAACCAACCATACCGCAATCAGTATTTTTAAAAAAGTATTCTCCCTAAACAAACCGAGGAATGCATGGAAAACGCGCCGCGTGTTTTCCATGGTAAGCGATAAGAAGTGTGCCCGAATCTGTTTTCGCGCGACAAACACAAGCATCGCCGTAAACGCCCAGAGCGTTACCGCATTGAATATCCCCAAGAGTCCGAACGCCAAACCAGCGAGCGCGAACATACCCAAACCGAGCAGAACCGCCTGCACCGCAACCACTATTCCGGAAACCGCTTTGACGCCGAGCCGCGGCAAGAAAGCCCTTCCTGCAACATACGAAATGTACAAAAAGAGAATGGTCTCAAAGAAAACAATGAAGTTGTGAAGCATATATTCCAAGACAATATAACACAGTAAGCCAATGTGGATAATTGGCTTGTGTTTGAGTGATAATATCGTACACTACAGACAATGTCATTGTTCGCTCGTAAGCAACATAGAAGTACCGAGATTCTTGCAATAGGAGTGTTTCTCTTTGCTTTCTTGTATGGTTTTGGCGCGCACGCCCAAACGACGGCGGGCGGAGATACGCTCGGCGGGCTCGAGCGTACCATTCAAGAAATTGAAATCCAAATCGTCGTGCTTCAAGTACGGCTCACTGAAGCGCGTGACGCGCTCCGGCGCGAAAAAGAAGAACCTAGTGCGCTTATCTGGCAACCTGCAGCGCAAGAAATTAATGCACCAATTTTCACACGCACCCTTTCCATCGGCTCGCGTGGAGAGGATGTGCGTGAACTTCAAAAGTTTCTATCACAATTTCCAGACCTTTATCCTGAGAAACTCCAAACCGGCTTCTACGGGTCTCTCACAGCCGCCGCAGTCCGCAAGTTCCAAGAGCGCCACAACATTGAAGCAGTCGGAAATATAGGGCCGAAAACGCTCACCAAAATAAACGACTTGCTGACGAGCGGCTCCGGCAAGTCAGATGTTGTGCCGCCCGGGCTCACGATGGTGCCCGGCATTCAAAAGAAACTCGCAACAACATCTGAAATACAATTGCCGATTGCAACAACGACCACGCCTTTTGCACCCTCTACTACTACCACAAGCGCAACGACTACCATTGTTGAGGTGACAACGACTGTCGCACCTGTCAACGGTACCTCTTCGGGGACAAGTCAAACAACGATTACAGTTTCTACTCCTTCTACAACAACAACGGCAACAATCTCCTCATCCATTACAACTGCATCTAATACTACCTCCACACCACCGCCACTGCAGAATACCGTTCCCATAACCATCACATCACCAAACGGGGGAGAAACATGGGATATGTATTTTTCTAATCAGGGTATCAATTATTTGTTAAAGGGAGTGAGTCGGGTTGGATTCAAGATTTTAAAAGGTTCACAGGTTGTGTACAGCAACAGCGCTCCAATTACCACTAATTCTACAACTTTGTCGCTTCCGCCATCAGTAGAGAGAGAACCGTCTTCGGGAGATAGGGTGGCGTCTCCATACTACAATGCAATCGGCTTTGGAAGCGACTATAAAATAAGGGTCTTTAATTGGGACAGTCCGGAAGTGTATGACGACAGTGACAATTATTTCACTATTCCGAAACCGGATATAACGCCCCCAGTCGTGTCATCAGTGTTGGCTTCTTCAATTACCGCAAATTCAGCGGTCATCACTTGGACTACCGATGAACCGGCCCTTGGATATGTGAACTATGGAAGTGTGGCGGATTGGGCGATTACCCCGTACGATAATTCTTGGGCGGCATATGTGACCCCGCATTCTTATACCCTCTCAAATCTAAAAAGCGGTACGCTCTACACATTTAGAGTTTATAACTTTGATGCAAAGGGAAATTCAGCGGTACTCAGTACCGGCTATCCGCCCGAACATACTTTTACGACTGCGGCGAACACATGTTCTAATCTCACGTTTACGCTTTCGAATAATAAAACTACATTTGCAATCGGAGATGTGATATATGTTTCTTACACTTGTCCATCGGTTATTACGGTACACTCGGAAATAGTAAAACCCGATGGGACAGCAGTAAATATCGGCAGTCATAATGCGTCGTCCGGTATTGACGGTTTTGACACCCGCTCGTCTTTGCCTGGAAATTATAGTGCTCGCGTATGTTACGGCACTTATATGCCGAGTGCATCTGTGAGATGCCAATCAATCGCTGCCACATTACCGTTCACGCTTACGGGTGTAAATTCTGCTCCTTCTACAAACACTTCTACCACAACCTCTCTACAAAGACGAAAAGAAAATCTCGCGGCAATTTCTCAAGTTGTTGGATCACTGAACGCGGCTCTGGATGCGTTGATACAACTCCTCAAGCGATAAATATCATACGCGCCGAAACATATTGAGAAATGCGCAGCGCCATTCATTAAATATTTTGCGTTTATATTTCCACGCGCGGCGAATCCACGGGCCGAAAATCAATAATTTCCTATGTAAGGGAATCGCGCGCGAAGTAAGAAGCCAAAAGGGGCCGGTCGCGACATAGTGTGTAATTGCAAAAGGCCTTTTCTCTGCGAGCGTAAGCGGACCGTCTGGTTGTCGCGCTTCGTGGCTCCTGACATCTTGCGTATGCGTATATAAAAGCAGGGGCACCGAATACACCTTTACCGCAAGCACGAGTTCCGACATCCACAACAAAAGATTGTTAAAGGTGAGGGGAAGCTGTCGGGCGTAGAGCACTTTTATACACGCGGTCCGATATAAACCGTAGAGCAGAAGCGCGCTGATTTTCCCATACAGGCAACGCTCGTACAGTTCGCGATAACTTTTATGCGTGTAGTCGTGGGTGATAGCGCGGATGGGCAAGGGAGTCAGTGCGCCAACTCGTTTTTCGTAATAATGGCTCAAGGCAACCGAGTATTCAGGATTCTTTTCTAACACATCAGTAAGAACTTCCACATAGTTTTGGTCTATAGAATCGTCGTCTTGCGCCCACATAAAATACTTCCCGCGCGCTTTCTGCAAAAGGAACGAATAATTGTTCATTTGACCTCTGTTTTTTTCTTGTCGAAAGTAGAAAATTCGATTTTCTCTATCTGCATATGCGCGGCAGAGTGCTTCAGTGCCGTCGGTTGACGCGTTGTCCGAGATAATAATTTCTACATTTTTGTCGGTCTGCGCAAGAAGCGAATCGAGTGTGAGTTGCAAAAGGTCGGCTCGATTATAGGTGGGAACGCCGATACTGACCAAAGGGTGTCGACGCTCTGTGTGAGGTATCATAGAAAAAAAGAATAGCACGAAACAAAATTGACTCCAACACGCAGTTGGAATAGTATCTTTCACTATATGCCATCGCCGTGCCTTTTATGCAAGTCGTCTTCTCATAAAGTAATCTTCTCATACAAAGAACCGGACCGATATGAAGCGGCAGTGAGAGTAACCGCAAAAAATTATTTCCGAAAGTGGGTTCGGTGTTCAAAATGCGGTTTCTTTTATTCCATCTATTCCAGACCGCCGAAAGTCATACACACAATATACGAAACGGCCTATAGAGACACGAATGCCAATTGGAGAAAAGAAACCGCAGAAGAAATCTTCAACAAAATAACAGCTCTGCCGGAACATCAATCTGAAACAAAGAAGAGAGTTTGCTGGATAAAAGAAACGATCGAAAGGGTGTGGGAAGACGGCATTATTAAAAAGCCCGCGCCGCCGTTCTCGGCGCTTGATATAGGAGGCGGCGCGGCAATTTTCGCTTATGAGTTTCAAGACCGCCTTTGGCGTTCTTATATTATTGACCCTGCCAAAAACAACGACTTTGTAAAAAAGAAACTGAAAATTCCGCTGATACAGAAGTTTTACAAGCCCAACCGATTTCATAGGAAATTCAATCTTATTTCCCTTGTTTATGTCTTGGAACATATGGCGAATCCCAGGTCGCTTCTGAAAAGCGTTCGCAAAGATATGGATGCAAATTCGTTTCTTTATGTTGAAGTGCCTGATGCACTGGCGTCTCGCCTCAAACCAAAAGATGATGATATTTTTAATGCGTGCCACTTGTGGATGTTTGACCAGGAAACGCTTACACGGATTCTTAAAGAATGCGGCTTTGAAGCATTGAGCATAAGGCGGATAAAAACTCTGCGGAATCATTATGCGGTAATGGCTCTCGCGATTCAGAAAAGATGAATACCGGTTTCTTGTTTTTTTTGACAAGACGAACTAAATGACATAGAATTCGCGATAGACTGGTCTTTAAAAAAAGGAAAGAAAATGGAACTGGAAATCCGTCCGACAAAATTGGCGGGGGTAGTTGAGATTATCCCTTGGCATATAACGGACCACAGGGGCTGCCTGACTCGGTTTTTTGATGAGAAAGAACTCAAAAAGAAAATTGGGGGCATACCGGAGTGGAAACAGATAAGTCTGGTACACTCAAAACACAAAAATGTCTTGCGCGGTATGCATGTGCAACTTCCGCCAGAAATGGAAGGGAAAATGCTGGTAGCAACGCGAGGCAGAATGTTTTGGGCGGTCATAGACATCAGAAAAAAAAGCCCTACTCTCGGCGAATGGCTCGCCGTTGACTTAACAGCAGAAAAACACAATGCACTGTTCGTGCCGCGCGGTTTTGCACACGGATGTCTATCTATAACCAACAACGCAGAAGTTATGGCTTTTGCCGACAATCGGTTTCGTGAGGACTTAAGCGCCGGAATCATATGGAATGACTCTGATGTGAACATCAAATGGCCGCTCGACTGTGTCAAGCCGCTTATATCTGAAACTCACAAAAACTACGGGACATGGAAAGAATTTGTCCGAACAACGAAAGGAGTATTATGACAGAAAAACCATGGGCATTTACGCCCCCTTCAGCTCCGCAGGGACAAATTATTCCGCGGAGAGTAACGATTGAAACAATCGGTGGCATTTGCAACTTGCGATGCCCAATGTGCCCAATAAGCACGCCAACAAAAAAAGTCCGTGGCATTATGACGATGGAGCTTTTTGAGAAAATCATCAACGACCTTTCTCCACATAATGGAGAGGTTGAGATGATGGACCTCTTTGGCTTGGGAGAGCCGTTTCTTGACCAACTGATGTCGAGAAGAATTCGGTATGCAAAAAAACACGGGTTCAGAAACATCGGCTTCTCCAGCAATATGGCGCTGTTTAACCTGTCGCGGGAGAAACAGGAAGAAATGCTTGAAAGCGGTATTGACACGATTATCTTTTCTATTGACGGCGCAACCGCGCCGATTTATGAAGCGATTCGAGTCAACGGCCGTTTGGAAAAGACGGTCGCGAACTGCCTACAGATGATTGCCTTGCGAAATGAAGGCAATTACCAGACGCGATTTCTTGTACGGTTTGTCAGACAAGAAACCAATGCGCATGAAGAAAAAGCGTTTCTTGAGTTCTGGGAACATCGCATAGACCGCGCGCGGCGTGACTTCCTTGGAGTCCTGCCGGCCCATTCATGGGGTTCGCTTGAAGTTGGAATCAACCGAGATGACACTCTTGAAAAAACCGCCTGTCCTTTCCCGTTCCAGGTGATGTATATACTTGCCGATGGCCAAGTAACTTACTGCTGTGAAGATTGGAGCGAGGGAAAATACAACTTTGGTAATGTCGCAAACGATAACACCATCGCGATATTTAATTCCCCAAAGTTTGGGACCGTACGAAAACTGCATCTGGATGGCAAGAAAAATAACTTGCCTATGTGCAAGCACTGCACCGTTCCCTACACGGAAGCGGGAAAGTACTTCAAATAACACAATACCCCCACACTTGTCGGACAAGTGTGGGGGTTGTTCATTCTCCTCCGGCAATAGTAAATATCTCGTTGGTAATAAAATCGCCGCACGCTGACGCCAAAAAGAGAACCATTTGCGCAATGTCATCGGGACTGCCCGCATGGCCAAGCGGAATCATTTTTATTCTTTCTTGAAAGCGTGTTTCTCCGTACTCCTGAGTCTTACGATGCATTGGCGTATCAATCAATCCACAGCGCACTACATTTACCAATATGTTATCCTTCGCCCCCTCGCGCGCAAAACCGGCAGATATCGCCTCAAGCGCGGCTTTTGAGGCACAATAGTTCAGCGTGTGCGAACCGGCGTATGTAATGGCGTTGGTGCTTATGTTGATGATTCGCCCAAAGCGTTGCTTTTGCATAGGAACAAAAGCGGCTTGCATAAGCAAAAACGGCGCTTTTGAATGTAACACAAACATATCATCAAACATTTTTCCATCTAATTGGCTAAAATGACGGTAAGTATAGAGCGCACCTGCGTTATTCACCAAAACATCAATGCCGCCAAATGCGCGCACAAAATCTCTCATGAGATTTTGTGCGACTTTTTCTATACGAAGATCTCCGCCAAAAAGTTTACCCTCGCCACCGGATTTTCGAATCATACGAAGCACAGCAAGAGCCGCGATGTGGTTTTTACCGTAATGGATTCCAACGCGCGCGCCGCGTGCACCGAATTGTCTTGCAATCGCGGCTCCAATTCCTGAACTCGCGCCTGTAACCAGCACGCGTTTTCCTTTTATCTCGTTATATTCAAAATTCATACGATATCTTTAATAACCTTTTGGTAATCAATTTCAAGTTGGTCCGAATTCGGCGTAAGCCAATCACTCCCTAAATGCCGGGTAATGATAATTTCTTTTTGCAAATTGAAACGGAGTCGCGCCTCCGCCAAAAGCGCGTAATACGAACAATTCATACTTTTACTGTCGTCAAATATAACGAGCTTTTTTGTTTTTTTCACACTTTCTAAAATAACATTCCACTTAATCGGCACGGGAATATTTACGCTGAAAAGCGACGGGTGGAGCCCTTTTGTCTGCATCGCTTGAGCAAGTGCGTACCCATATGGAAAAGATAAATTAAAACAGATAATCGTCGTATCATTCCCTTCCTGATACTGAAAAAGGTTGCCGGTTGGAGAACGATAGGCAAGTGGCGGTTCAAGCAGGTCGGTTTTGTACAACCGCGGACTCGCCGCGATAATTCGAAAACCAGGCGACACCAGTTGTGCGGGAATAATCGCTTCAATATCTCTTTTGTTCGTGACGGTAAACGCGTCAATGCGGGCAAGCGAACAAAAGTCCCCCAAATTGTTGGAGCTTGACTGCGGACCTTCATACCCTTGGTCAATAACAGTAGTCATAATGGTGAAAGAGCCAGGAAGTCCTGCGGGATTATTGCGGATGATATTGTAGGTATTTACTAGTTGGTCAGTTGTGAGAAGTAAAAAATCAATCTGCCGCATAAAAAATATTGCATTGGTGCCTGAAAGCGCCAACCCGAAACCGAAACCAACGAGAGAATTCTCTGCATTAATGGTATTGATAATGCGTGATTCTGGCGGTACAGAAAGACCGGCGGTGAGCCCACCAAGGTATGAACCGGCGGAAATATTTTGCCCGAACACGACGAGATTCGTATGAGTGGCAATCTCTTTTCTTAAAATACAATTTAAAAATGAAAGGTAAGTCATATCATTTCTTTTCTTATGTGTGCCAATTCTTGAACGGCCATTTTTTTTACTGATGCCTCTGAAATAAGTTTTCCTAAAACAAAAAGCGGATCGTCAGCATTTTTTTGGAGCACCACTTCTTCTGAGAGCATAACGCTTGGCGAAGCTCCTGTATGATATTTGACAAATTTACCTTGAGGATAGAGCGGATTTTTCATATCATACCAATCGCCCAGTGTATTTACCTTTACCTCAATACAGAGCGGCGCGCGCGATGTAAGAATTTGTTTTCGAGCGCGGGCAAGCGCCTGAATATAGGCGAACACATTATTACCTTTCAAGGACACATACAGCACTCCTAGCGAACTCGCTAGTTTTTTAAGGTCAATATCCACACGGCGTTCGCGAATGGAGGTATGCATTGACCACTCGTTATTTTCAATTAAAAAAAGTATGGGAGCTTTGATGCTTGCTGCCATAAGTACGCTTTCGTAAAATGCGCCTTCTTCAATTGCTCCATCGCCACCGCACACAATAGCAATACCGTTTGCATCGGAAACCGTGAAGCCAAACGCGGACCCAACCGCCACTGGAAACTGATTTGCTAAAATGCTTGATGTATACAGAATGCCGCGCGAAGGATGTATCAAATTCATGGAGCCGAATCGCCCGCCAGCAACACCGGTCGGTTTAAGCGAATATTCATCAAGAAATGGTTTGAGAGATTTTTCCCGACCAAGATTATAGGCGATATTTCTGTGTGTCAAAAACAACCAGTCGCCGCGCCCCATCACGGCACTTACCGCAACCGCGAGCGCCTCATGACCGAAGCCAAGGTGAATGGGGATTTTAAATCTTCCTGCTTTATACCATTCATTGACTACCATTTGCTGTACGCGCAATCGAATAACCTCGCGCGCGATGCTTCTTTTGTCCATGTTCATAGGAGTGTTTTTTCATCCTATCACCCCCACATTGGAAACACAAAAAATATGCTGGGAAATTGCAAAAATCGCAGACAAGAGATATAGTGTGCCTTTCTAGAGACGTATGATCCAAAAAATACTCATCACCGGCGGCGCGGGGTACATCGGCTCGGTATTGACCCCGGCGCTTCTTGAAAGTGGTTATGTGGTTACCGTGTTGGACAACTTTATGTACCGCCAGAACAGTTTGACCGATTGTTGCCAGTATAAAACATTCAACATTGTGCGTGGTGACTGCCGCGACAAAAATACAATCAAGCCACTCGTAGAAAAAGCCGACATTATTATTCCGCTCGCGGCGCTCGTGGGAGCGCCGCTTTGCGAGCAAAACAAAATCGCGGCGGAAACAACCAACTTTGGGGCAGTCGCCCTGCTCGGAAAACTTATGAGCAAGAGCCAGCGCATGCTCATCCCCATTACCAACAGCGGATATGGCATTGGCGAAAAAAATAAGTTCTGTACTGAAAAGTCGCCACTCCGCCCAATCTCTTTCTACGGTGTCACCAAAGTAAAGGCCGAGAAAGTGGCGTTGGCGCGCGAAAATGGGTTAAGCTTCCGCCTTGCGACCGTATTTGGAATGTCGCCAAGAATGCGATTGGATTTGCTGGTCAACGATTTCGTGTACCGCGCCGTGAATGATCGCGCAATGCTTATTTTTGAATGGCACTTCAAGCGAAACTACATACATATCCAGGATGTCGTGCGAGTATTTATCCACGGCATAGAAAACTTTCAAAAAATGAGAGGCAGGCCCTACAATGTGGGGCTTGATGACGCCAACCTCTCAAAACTTGAGTTGTGTGCGATTATTAAAAAACATCTGCCAAAGTTTACCTATATTGAAGCTCCAATTGGCGAAGACCCAGATAAGCGCGATTATATCGTCTCCAATGCGCGCATTGCCGCCGCCGGATTCAACACAGAATGGAATCTGGACCGTGGTATAGAGGAACTCATCAAAGGTTTTACGATTCTCAAAAACAACCAGTATTCAAATGTCTAACGAACTGCGAAATATACCTATCATTGTTTTGTGCGGCGGTCTTGGTACGCGTTTGCGCAGTGTTTTTGTTGACCTGCCAAAAATACTCGCCTCGATGGGCGATAAAACGCTTTTGGATATGATTATGACAATGCTTACGAAAGCGGGTTTTGAGAAAATCATTTTAAGCGTCGGATATCTCAAAGAACAGGTGAAAGCACATTGTGAAGAGCGCGGCTACCGCGTCGTATTTTCCGAAGAAGATGAACCGCTTGGCACTGGCGGCGCTGTTAAACGGGCGCTCCATTTTACGAACGGCGCAGAGCGATTTTTCATTATGAATGGAGATATGGTCTTCAGTCCTGACTTTAACGCACTATGTGCTTTCCACAATGAAAAAGAAGGAATCTTATCGATGGCGCTTACCAAATCGTACAGAGGGGACAGTGGAAACATAGTGGAGATGGATGAGACGCAGCGTGTTACTGGCTGGAGAAAAAAAACCGACGCAGATGCCAACGGAACATTTCATTTGAATGCCGGAATCTACATCGTCAACCGCAAAATCGCGAAACTATTTCCGGATAAAAGCGCGTTTTCACTTGAAGATGAATTCTTCCCCACCCTTTTCCGTCGACATTGTTATGGTTTCAGAACAGACGAGATTCTTATTGACATCGGGGTACCCGAACGTTACAGAATAGCGCGTAAGATGTACCCTGTGGTAATGTAATCGAATCATGATTATTGCGCGCACTCCACTCCGCATAAGTTTTTTCGGCGGAGGTACCGACCATCCCGAATACTTTCTTAAGGAAGGGGGCGCTGTGTTGGCAACGGCGATTGATAAATATGCGTATGTTACCGCAAACCGATTTTTGAGCCATATGTTTGATTATGCAATCCGCCTTTCATACAGCAGTGTGGAATTGGCAAAAACAGTGCATCATATACAACATAATGTGTTTAGAGAGTGCCTTAAACACACGGGGGTTGCAAAAGATGTCGCGCTACATAGTATTTTTGATACTCACGCATTCAGTGGGCTCGGCTCATCTTCCTCGCTAACTGTATCGGTACTTCATGCTCTACACTGTTTTAATAAAAAAATAGTAACGGCGGAAAAACTGGCACGCGAGGCAATCTTTATTGAAAAACACAAAGTAAAGGATAAAGTTGGTTGTCAGGATCAAGTTACCGCGGCGTATGGAGGTTTCAATTTGATTGAATTCAAAACAGAAAAAGATTTCCTAGTGCGCCCCGTATCCATCTCTCACAAACGGCTTGCTGATTTTGAGAGTCATCTTTTTCTCGTCTATACTGGCATTATGCGAAGAGCATCTGCTGTAACCGCACACCAAATAAAACGCATAGACCAAAATACCGATGCGCTACGCACCCTCAAAGAAATGGCGTACAGAGGATATGACATTCTGACAAAAAATAAGCCGCTCCAACTATTTGGAGAACAGCTCCACGATGCGTGGAAAATAAAACGCACGCTTGACGGAGGAGTGTCCAATCCGACCATAGATAGTCTATATCAAAAAGGATTAGAGGCTGGTGCATGGGGTGGTAAGCTACTTGGCGCGGGCGGAGGAGGATATGTTCTTTTTTTCGCTCCGCCGTACGCGCGCGCGAAACTTACAAAGACCTTTCCTAAAAAAGATATTCTGCCGGTAAAAATAAATGCACCCGGCTCGCAAATTATTTTCTCATAAGACACTGCTCTGCGGCATCTTTAATTTTTGCGCGTGCAATAAGTTCCCCATCAAAATCCTTTTGTGTTTTCCCTCTTACAACATCGCAGAAATCGTCAAGCGCGAGCTGAAACTGGCTTGCTGGTGGTATCTGAATCTTTTCAATCTCGCCATTGATTGTACGCAAGATTTCCGCGGGTTTATCGGCATCAACGGCAAATGCACGCACTATTTCCACACTTCCGCTATCTCCTTGTAAAGTATACGACGATGCGTATTCGGCACTTCCCATTTGCACCTTTCCATCAAGCGCGCGATTTCGTGAGAAATGTAAAACAATTTCCGCTGCAGTATCAATACCGCGATGCGCGTCCATTGTTTGCACGCATGATATTGATTCCGGAAATTGTCCGAAGTAAAATCGTGCGAGCGCTAGCGGATATCCAAACGAATCGTGGAACACGCCGCCGCCCAATGCAGGATTAAATCGGATATCTCCTCCATGCGGAAACGGATAAAGATAGCGCGCGCTTATTCGTTTTATGCTTCCGATTTCTGACATAATATCGCGCGCGGCGGCGTGTTGTGGGTGGTATAAAAAGGCGTAATTTTCCATAAGGCGCACGCCCGCTTCTCTGCATATTTGAACTGCTCGGTGCGCCGATTCATAGTCCATACACGCGGGCTTCTCGCAGATAATATGCTTACCAGCGCGCGCGGATTTCACAATCCACTCGTAATGCAAAGTTGGCGGAGTTGAAATGTACACAGCATCAACATTCTTGCTCGCGAGAACATCTTCGTAATTTCCAAAATGCGCAGCGTGAAATTCATTTGCATATTTTTTTGCCTTCTCCGCATCTCGACTGCCGACAAAAGAAAGCGCCGCGCGTTCCGAAGCGGCGAGGGCGGGCAAAAATCGCCGCTGCGCCACCCGCGAACACCCGATGATTCCAAAACGAACAGGCATTATGATGTAATTTTCTGATTCCTTGCTTTATAGTACTCGCTTTTTGGGTCGCCGTGGTCGCCTATGCCGAGTCCTAAGTTTTCATGTACAATCGGGCGCTTGCACTTGTCCCACGGTTTCGTGAGAAAAGACACCGACTCGCAATCCGTCATCGCCATAAACACATGGCGCGTGTTGCGCGGAATGAAAATGCAAGTGCCTTTGCTCATATATACAAAATGTTCCTGCTTTGTTTTGTGGTCTTTCTCCACTTCCACACCAGCGCCATCAACAAGAAGTACATATTCGTCAAACTCCGGGTGGTAATGGTTGCCGCGTATCTTTCCCGCCTTGATAAACTGATGAGTCCATTCGGCAATCGGCGCAGGCGGGACAAACGAAAATACCCCGCCCCGGCCGTCTTTAATTGTATTGAGATTGCATACGGGGTTGAAAACCCGCATTTTCATTGTTGATTTCTTCTGCTTCATAATAGAAACCTACACTATGGATTCGTAATACGCAACTGTTTTGCGCAACCCTTCGCGTATATCGGTATATTCAAAGTCGGGAAAGAGTTTCTTAATCTTGGTTGTATCAAAAAACCGTTTTGGGTTTCCACTGTACTTCGTGGTGTCGTACCGAATCTTTTTCGGGTCGTAACCCATAATCTCGCAGAGCATCTCGGCATACTGTCGAATGTTGTAGCCCGCGCCGCTTCCGAGGTTCAACAACTCGCTTTGTGGAAGCTCTGCCGCAAACTCAATGAGTCGTACAGCGTCGTCAACGAACATCAGCTCGCGCACCTGCTCGCCCGTGCCCCAGAGTACCACTTCTTCTTCGCGCGTTTTTCCGGCGTGGATTTTCTTTATCAAGTCAAAGATAAAGTGGTTATCACCGGCTTCAAACTTCGGTCCGTAAAGCGTAGACGGAATGAGGTGCTGAAATTTCATTCCGAACTGCATCTGAAAAGCCAGCAGCCCGGCGTAGAGCATACGCTTGGTATAAGCGTAGGTGGCAAGATGCGGGTCCGGCTCGTCCGCCATATAATTTTCTTCCTTGAGCGCGGCATCTCCAAGCGGGTAGGCGCAACTTGTGCCCATCGTTACCATAAGCGCCTTTTCCTGAAACTCTTTCCAAAACCAAAGAATGTTCGTATTGATTTGCTGGTTGATGACCCACTGTTCTCCTTGGTGGTACAGGCAGAAATCCCCCGCCTTAGTCCACGCCGCAAGATGGTAAATTCTGTCAAATGTTTGATCATTAAACTGCAGTAGGTTCTGCTTCTCACGCAAATCGCAATTCTTGGAATTAATGACAACCACTCTGTGCCCCTTTTCTTGTAAGTGGGGCACCAAATGTCTACCCAAAAATCCAGTTCCGCCTGTTACGAATATATTCATTTCTTTGTAAATTTGTGATAATTATTTTTATCAATCACCATTGGTTTCGGCACGGGTACGATAAATGCGCCGCCGCCCTTTATATACGACTCCATTTTTCGTAGAAGTTCTGGTAGGAAATTCCACGGTAAAACTAGGTACGCGTCCGGTTCGCCGGCTGTCCGCTCATCTTTAATAGGAATGCGAACGCCAGGAATATACTTCCCTATTTTAAGCGGGTTTACTTCCACAGCGCATTCCACCAGTTCAGTGCCGATGCCGAACGAATTTAGGAGCGTAGAACCCTTAATCGGCGCGCCAAGTGCGAATATCCGCTTTTCTTTTTTTTTATATTTCCGAAGAATCGGTATAAGTTCTTTTTTCATCTCCCATACGCGCGCACCGAACTTTTCAAAGGTCTTAATATCTCCGAGTCGGAGTTTCTTTTCCTTGCTCCTCATTGCCGCAACAGACGGTTCAATTTTGCGCACGCCATTCTTCGCAATCAGATATTCAATCGTGCCGCCGTGGATCGGGAAAAACTCCACCGAAAATACCTCCAGTCCATAATACCCAAGCAAATGTTCAATTGAACGCAATGTCCAATAAGTTAGATGCTCATGGTAAATCTGGTCAAACGCGCCGATATTCACCATTTCTCCCAAATAAATCGCCTGAACGCAGAGTACTCCCGTGCCTCCGATAAGCTCTGCAATTCCTTCCGTTACGGAATGTAGTTCTTCCAGATGAAAGAAAACGCCAGCTGCGGTTACGAGATTTGCGCCTCCTTTTTTTGCAATTACTTCTTGCGCGATTTTTTTGTTAAAAAACTTAGGCCATGTTTCCAATCCTTTAGCGTTTGCAATCTTTGCAAGATTTTTCGCACCGTCAATCCCCAAAAAGCGGATGCCGGTATTTTTATAACACTCAAGCCATGTGCCGTCGTTTGAGCCTATATCTACGACGAAGTCCCCTTTTTTTAATTTTAGTTTCTTAATAAGCCGCTCAGTGCTTTTTTCAAAATGCTCCTTGAGCATTCGTGTAGTACCTGATACATACGGATAATACTCAAACATTACTTCTTTCGGAACTGTATAATCAATCTGCGCAGTAGTGCAATCCAAACAAAAACATGCGCGGAGAGGATAGTGTGGCTCGTGCTCATTCAAATCCTTCGTTGCGATAAAACTGTCGCCGTGTGGCTGATTTCCCAAGTCAAGAAACGGCTTGACAGCAGTGCTTTTGCATACTCTGCATATCCTATTTTTCATACCGCTAAACTATACCTTAATTTTGAGCGCGCGCACAGTAGAATCAATCTGTTCCGGCGCGCTGCACCCAGGAACAACCGATGACACAAGCGGATTGCTTGCGCACCACGCAATCGCCCATTCCGACAAATCTGCGCCCGCTGGCACTTCCGTTTCTTTTATTTTCTCAACTTCTTTCATACGCTCCGCATCATAACTCTTATTTGTCGGCTTAAAACGCGTGGAAAGGTATCCTTTAGAGAGCGGCGCGCGCGCAATCACGCCGAGTTCATGCTTTTTCGCAAAAGGCAAAATTTGTTTTTCGGCTTCCCGTGCAAGGCGGCTGTAAACGAATTGTACAATTTCTATATCAAGCATTTTCGCAACATCTTTTAGCAACGCGCCATTAGTGTCAAATAATTCATTATCGCCCAAACATATGCCGACCGCGCGAACTTTTCCCGTGCGCCATGCTTCATGCAACACTTCTTTAATAGATGATATATTTGTACGAATGCTCTGTGCGTCTTCAGTGCTATTAAGATGAATCTGATAGAGGTCAATGTAATCAGTATTGAGTGCTTTCATAGAATTTTCCAACGACTTCTGAATCGCTTCTTTCGTCCACGCAGGAACAACTCTTTGCGGCTCGCTCTTGTGTCCAAACTTGGTTGCAATGATGAATTTCTTTCTGTTTTTTCCGAGTGCATCCCCTAAAAGTCGCTCCGCGGCGTGGAAGAAATAACATTCGCCGGTGTCAATAAAGTTTATTCCGCTTTTCTCAGCACGCGCGAGAATAGCGCGAATATCAAGCACAGAAAACAATCTTCCTCCCATACCGCTCCACTGATGGGTTTCAATTCCCACCACCGACACTTTCATTCCTGTCTTTCCAAGCGCGCGATATTCCATAGTTATTTTTTCAATCTTACCTCGCTGTCAATCTCGCCTTTTGAATACAAATCTTCAAGCCGTTTAATTCGGTAAAATCCACGGTCTCTAAATTGCGCTGGCGTCATATTAATCTTGCGGAACTGCGCGAGCATTTCCTTTACGCCATAGCGAACTGAATACTTGCATTCAAAATCTGGAAAGTATTCTTTAACGAGTGCGAACGACACGCGATAATTGCGCGAATCCGCGCCGCTTGCGGAAACCGCAGCACTAGTAACGAATGCGCTTCTTGCGCCGCGCGCTTCCTTGAATGCAAACAAAATCGGCGTGCCTCCGCACTCCTCGCTTACTATGTTTGCAATGTCTGCAATTTTCATATTATTGTTTTCCGTACCCACATTGAGTACAAGCAATTTCCCGCCCGCATAATCCGCGCGTAGCGCGCATTCCACGGCGCGCGCAATGTCCGAGATATGCACATTCGGCCGCCACGCTTGCCCGTCCGAGTTTAGCGTAATTTTCTTTTCCGTAAACGCCATTCCAGCAAACATATTTATAACAATATCAAACCGCATACGCGGAGATGTTCCAAACGCAGTCGCAAAACGGAGCGCAATCGGCGAAAAGCTCTTATCTGCCAAAAGCGCCAAGTCCTCTTCCACTTGAAGTTTGTTTTTTGCATAGTCAATCTGCGGATGGACGACCGAATCCTCGTTCAACATTTCTTCCCCCGACTTTCCGTAAATTGAACAACTTGATGCGAAGATAAACTTTACGCCCGCTTTTTTGCATAGCGCCGCTATGTTGCGTGCGTACTCACGCGTAGGACCGTACAGTTTTTCTGGAGGCAAGTTTCCGAACGGGTCGTTTATAGAAATACCCGCTAGATGCACAACTGCGTCAATTCCCCTTAGGTCTCTTGCGGAAACATTTCGCGCGTCTTTTTTAATAACGCGAAAATGCGGCGCTTTATAAAGCAAGGCGTCATTAAAAAGACCGATGTCCAGACCTGTTGTGTCGTATCCGCGCTCAATTAAAAACGGCGCAATAACGCTCCCCAAATACCCCTCCGAACCGGTGATTAAAATACGTTTATTCATATGTATTTTCGCAAAACTCATCAGGAATGAGACATGCTGGGAAGTTTTTTTTTGCGCCTCCTGTTAGTGCAATAAACTCCGCCTCAATCGGTGCAAGTAATTGTGTTATTTTTTCATTATGGCTCATCCTGTAGTGTTTTTTGTAGTATGCATCCGCTTTTTCGTACCGCCCGCCACGCGCGAAATGCGGCAGTAATTCTTCAAGTCGTTTTACGAAAGGAACGATGCGGCAACTAGAAGTGCAATAATCGCTGTAAAAGATTATTTTCTCGCCAGAGGTAAATTGGCGCGTGTCCGTAATTTGTACCCCATTGTCACCCGTAGCGGCAGTGAGCTCGGTAACTTTTTCCGGAAACCACTGCAAAAGAGTCTTATGATGCATCTCTGATTCACGCATTACCATTTCTGCGCCATCTGCCAGTACATCAGATTCCAAACGTTTCGCCCAATCATGTACAAGTAGTGCTTCTATAATATCTTTCGGTGTAAACCCTTCTTTCGCAAGAGAATCTTTCATAAATAAAGACAACTTATAGCCAAGCACAGCGGCAACGCTCATATGCGCAGCTACATTCATCCACCAACCAAATAACTTACTGTTTTTCCATTCAGGAAGAAATAGATTTCCCGCCTCCCATGTGGCAAACACAGCATTCACATCAAAATCAGGAAGATGGCCAAATGCTTTTTCAATCACCTGCAAATCATTTGCATACTGCTTAAAATGCGGTATATTCATATGAAAAGATTGACACCATCAAATGAAAAAGTCAAACATTACACAAGTCGTTATTCTTTCGGGTGGACGCGGCGAGCGGTTAATCTCTTTGACTAAAAATATAAATAAAGGGATGGTAAAAGTCGCCAGGAAGCCGTTTCTAGAACACTTGATTGAACTTTTCAAGGCAAACGGGCTTAAACGTTTTTTGATACTTACTGGACACGCAGAAGAAAGCATTACAGAGTATTTAGGTAGTGGAAAAAAATTTGGTGTAGAAATATCGTACCAGCATGCACCTTCCGCACTGAACCATGGCGCGCGTTTCGCGCGCGCCATCCCGCTCTTGGATGATTTTTTCGTTCTTCACAAAAATGACATATACTGGCCGTTCAATTTAGAAAAGCACCTAGCGCGCTTTAACGAGCTTAATGTTCCATCGATGATGACTGTCTACAGAAACAAAAACAAAGACGGAATCTACGGACCAAACAATAATGTCCATATCAATAAAAAGGGCCTGATAGAAAGATACGATAACCGGTTGTCTCCAGACCCTTTTTACCATGGACAAGACATTGGCTTTTTCCTGCTCAAAAAACAAGTAGTAACTGAAAACCTGCCGCTAGTCGTACCGGATAACTTCTGTCTACATCATCAATTTTTGAGCGACCTTGCGGAAAAAGGACTCCTTGGCGCATTTGAAACCAACATTCCCGCAACGACGACAACGGATGTGGAATGGCTCCAAAAGGCGGAGAAGTATTTCACTTCTCAAACATCCACACCGCGTTCAACCCAGTATGCTTACCTGCACAAAACGGCAAACGAAATCCCAATAAAGATGGTAAGGCGTACCTCATAGAAATGAGGTTGAATCTTTTTGCGAATGTCTTACGCATAATTGCGGGAAGCGGAATAAAAATATGGTCGCTTCGCCGCCGCCAACGCGGTAAATCGCCATATAAAAAGAAGTGCACACGGCTTTCTATATGCGCTGGATTCGGCACAGACATAAAAAATCTTCCGCCTGACTTGAGTACACGACGCACTTCGCGCATCGCAAAAAATGGATTTTCAAGATGTTCAAAGACCTCCCAAGCGGTCACGGCATCAAGCGACTCATCTGGAAACGGGAGTTGGTCGTATGAAAAATCGCAGTGCACAAACCCTACTTTGTCTTGATCAATCCCCACTACTTCATATCCGCTACCAGACGGCTGGAATGGAAATGCGCCGCACCCCATATCAAGCACGCGGCCTTTCTTCGGTCCGAATGCATGAAATATGCGCGCGGCTTCGCCGCTTCGCACAATTTTACTTTGCCTGCTACCAGTCGGTTTAATGACCATATAATAATGCTTGCGGCGAATCACGCACGCATAAAATATTCGCCCATCCTTTCCCTTCCGGACGATTACCGGAAATTAAAAGAAGCTCATCGATGGTCTTTTTCTTCATGGTATGCGCGCCTTCATTCAACAGATAGAGAGAAAAACCAGCGCGTACAAACATCTCAAGAAATGCGCGCGGATCAGTGCCGACATTCCGCAAGCCGAACGGCCAAAACTCCGCAAGTACAAACTGCACCTTATGGAGTGTATCCTTACTACATTCAAACACGCGGCCTTCTGCACCCTGCACATCAATTTTGATGATATCTAATGATAATCCGGAAAAATACTCATCAAGCGTTACTGTGGGCACACTAACATTTCCGCCAGAAGAGTCGGCAGGTATATTTTGTCTAGAAAAAGACATATTACCTAAATTGGAACGGTCCAGAAACAATGTCTCAATTCCAGCTTTGTTTGAGACCGCCTTATTCTCCGATACGACATTAACAAACTGGTTCGCGGATATAGAACGCGACAATAACGCGAAATTTTTAGGATCTGGCTCAAATGCGTATACGCGACCCGATGGACCAACTAAGTCCGCTGCCATAATCGTGAAGTAGCCGATATGCGCACCAATGTCGGCGATTGTCATACCTGGATTTACCAGCGAGCGGAATATTTCTGTTTCGTACGGGCTATATTGTTCACCTAAAATTATTTCGTTTGCTTCGCCAGAATCGCGTGTATCTACAAAAAGCGTTTTACCAAACACAATTATTTCTACAACCCCTTTTGGCTTGAGCGCATTCAGCAAAAAGCGGTGGGACGGGCGCAAGCCGGGTATCCATGCGCCCAAATTTTTACCCTGAAACAAGCGAGTCGCCAATTTAAAAAAAGAAAATAGTAATTTTTTCATACAACACTAAGAATATCTTTAAGCGAATGAGCGATCGCCTCCGCCGCTTTGCCACCAAGACCGGCAAGCTGCTCATCTATAATGCACTTGCGCCCTTCAGCGTGCAATGCCCGCGAAGAAAGATATGCTTGAAGTGCTTTCGTAAGTTCCGCTTCGCTTTCCACAAACCACACGCCCCAAGTCCGTTCCAAATCTGCAATATGCTCCCATGTGCGAAAACGGCGTGTTGAATTCCATTTGTCCAGTTTCAACGCGCCGTCAAAAGAGATACCGATTAGTGGCACTCCGAAAATCGTAGCTTCTACAAAAAAGGTGGAGCATGCGGTTATCACGATATCGGCATGCGCAATCGAGTTCGCCATAAAGCGAAGAGCGTTTTCATCCATCTCCCATTTGTCTCTCCCTGCGCCAATTTCCGTTGATGATTCTTCCACTAAAAACCCAAAAGTATGCCTTGCCCATGACGCTTTCCGCGGAGAAAAATTGCGTTTCGGGTATGGTCTCACGAGCACCTGCGCTTCCTGCGCCAATCCGCTTTCTGTGAGTATGCGATGAAGAACGGCGAGCATTTCATTATCAACGGCTTCGCTTATCTTTCCAGAAAATGCATACAATATGAGCTTTTTCACCGGGTCCGCACCAATACTCCGAAAGAACTCGTTCCTTCCTATAACCCCCATTCGCATAATGTGGCGATCATATTGCGGCGCGCCAACAACACGAATTTGTTTTTCCGGATAATCCGCAAAACTTACCGCTTGCCGTTTGAGTAATTCATTTTGCACCAACAAATAATCCGGAAGCGTGCGCAGAAATGTTTTGGAATAAAAATTATCCCAACTGGAAAGCATGCCGACTGTTTTGATGCCTAATTTTTTCGCCTCTTTAATGAATTGCCACTCTGAACCGTAAAGAACAGCGGGACAAAACACGAGTGTGGGCTGGCGGGTTTTAAGAAATTCGCGCACGGACGACGCAGGCAGAGCCGCATATGCCAAGCGAACGAACGCGCGGAACAAACGGAATTGCCCCAAAAACCATAAAAGCATCCGTATGGCAAAAAGAATAATACGAACAGAGAACGCGTCTTGCGAACTGCACCGCCGGAGAAAAAACATATGATGTAAAAACATGAAACGGGTATGCACGCTCCACTTTTCTAGTGTTTTGAACAAGGACTCCAAAAACGAGAAATCTTGCCGCGGCGCTATTTCAAAACTAACCCCATGCGCTCCGAATTCTTTTTTATACGCGTCAATTTTTTCTGGAGGCACTACAAAAACCAGCAAAAGACCGGTGCGTCGGGCTTCATCGAGAAAACCCCCGCGCAAAAAATTACGGACAAACGCGCCCGTTGACGCTGAAACGAGTATGTGGTTCATCTTACTTCACAACTTTTATACTTCGTAAAAAGTTACCGGCGCTTCGTCACGAAATACTTGTTGGACCGCTCATCATGCTCAACGCGTTCGCCTGTGCGCACACAGAATTCATCGATCGCTTTCTTGGCGCCGGGCCATTCAATCGCATTATTTCCTGACAGATATTCGTCAAACAAGATCAAACCTCCTGTGGACAGTTGGTCGTATAGATTGGAGAAACATACATGATACGATTCATAAATATCGCAGTCGAGATGGATGAGCGCAATCTGTCCTATTTCTTTTTTCCATTGAGGTAATATATCTTCAAAATACCCCTGCACAATGCGTACATTGTCTGGTAATTTACTGACCGCCTTGCTCATATTCAGAAATTCACGAACCATCTCTGGTGAAGTGTTCTTGAAATGGTATTTGAGCGCCGCTTCAGGATTATCATTTTTCCCTCCTTCCGGACTTGGAAAACCTTCAAATGAATCAAAGGCAAAAACTCGGCGATTATGGGCAAGCGTTGACAATATGAAGAGGGAACGGCCGCGCCACACACCGCATTCAATCACCGAGCCATTTATATTTCTAACTTTCTCAAGTTGTCTGGAAAAATAGTCAGTGCGCAGAATATTCCTTGAATCAAAAGGAAGGATTTCGGCCTTTGGAATGAATTTACGACCGAACAAGTGAAAGTGACGGTTGCGCCGCCAGATATAAAATCTTTTCTTTGTTCTTTTTATTCGGTGAATAATATTCATAGTGCCGTTGATATATTACCATTACAAACCCTACGCACACCACTGCTTGAAATCGTTCAGAAAATTACCTACGGCGTGGTCGGTTTTGAAGTGCGTGAGCGCGGCTTTGAGCGTCTTAAAAGATGCAGTCACGATATGCGCGCCGGCAAGCCCCGCCTCTTTAATATCCAATACCGAGCGAATACTGCCGGCAATGATTTCCGCTTTGGGGTACGGCGCGAGAAGCGCGCGCGCCTCGCGGAGCACATTATTCGGTTCAAAATCGGCTTGCTCAATGTCTTTCTTTTCCAGCATTTCTTTTCGTACTGCTTCATATTCTGTGTCTTTCGCCCCGTCGCGTACGCGATTGTAAAATAAACTCACGAATCGTGCGCCTGCCGCGGCGGCCATAGAGAGTTGGAGGGGTGTCATACACGCCGTGCAATTTACCATAACACCTTCATCGCTCAACTGCCGAACAACACCTAGATAACTTTGCCCTTTATAATTGACGGGAATCTTTATCGCTAAGTTTTTGTATTTCAGCGCTTTTTTAAATTCTCTGGCTTGTTTGAACATTTCCTCCGGCTTCTCGGAAAATACTTCAACGCTTAAAGAAAGATTTCTTCCGTCTTTTTTAAGGAGCGAAACGATGTCTTTCATATGCGTGAGGTAGCTTCCTTTCGGCTCTTTTGAAAGAAGCGACGGATTTGTGGTAATGCCTAAAATGAGCCCGCTTTCAAGCGCCTCTTTGATTTCTCCCAAATTTGCGGAATCAAGAAATAATTTCATGGTTTTTCATAATAGCAGAAAACATACAAAAGAAAAGCGTCTCCCGTAGGGAGACGCTTTGTGAAAGAGAATCCTATAGCTGGCCGTACGAGGCGGCCTGACCGTGCTTTCGCAAAAAATGTTTTTTCTGCAAATACGAAGGCAGGTAAAGTGGCTGCAGACCCACAAGTGCCAACATGGCAACTTTTTCCAAAATCAACGCATTATCAACTGCCTCCTGTGCCGTTTTGCCGACAGTAAATGGGCCGTGCCCATTCATCAGTATCGCAGGTATAGCATCTGGTTTGAGCATTGATGCAATGAGTACGCCAATATTCCGTTCATAATCGCCCTCCACTTCTTGTTCGGTCAGAATCCGCGTTACAGGCACTTCCCCAAAAAACGCATCAGCGTGCGTTGTCCCACAACACGGAATCGGCTGTCCAGCTTGCGCGAATGCAGTTGCATACGGCGAATGCGTATGCGCGATGCCGCCCACTTCCGGAAACCGCCGGTATATTTCCAGATGAATTGGTGTGTCAACCGAGGGAGCGCGAGAAAACTCGCTTATCAGTATGTGACCACTTGCAATTCCAACAATCACTATGGAGTCCGAAGTGAGCCTGTTGTATGGGATACCGGACGGTTTTATGGCCATTACACTATCTTGCCTTTGCGACACATTGCCTTCGGTAAGTATCACAAGCCCTAGTTCCGCCAACCGCTTGTTCTGTGCACACACTGTTCGCAACAATTCATTTTCGCTCATAATCAAAGACCTTTCTCGCCTCTTCGGCGAGTCGCCGATGAGGCGACTTTTCAATCTATCTGCATCCTACCTCTTTCTTATTTCTTTTTCAATGAGTTGTAAATCTGGTTTATAAAAAACAGCACGGTCATCAATAATAATATCTAGGTTTGGCTTGCCGAAAAACAAGTCGTGGAATTTGACGCCCCACCTTTCAAGTTGCTTTTTTGTAAACACATACCCATCCTCGTACGCTTTTTTCCAATCATTTTTGTTCCGCCCCATAAAACGCGCGGTGAAAAGGTATATCGTGTGCCCTTCGTCGTAGAGTTTATTAACTAGCGCAATCGCCTCTTGGTTTGGTTTTGCTTCGCGATAGTCCAACCCTTCCACTTGATTGCATAGCACGCCGTCTATATCAAAACAAATCCGTTTCCCCTCCTTCGCCAAGGCTACGGAGGGCAAGCCCGCGCATAGTCTAGGCATCGGATGTTTCGCCCCATCTTCTACTAAAAACGAGTCGCTGTCTTCGTCTTTTGTTGAAATCTCAATAATCACCGCATCTTCTCTGCCGCCGCGCTGATGCATAAGCCCTGGCGGAATCAGCGCGGCGGCGCCGGCCTCCATTTCAAAAAACCGGTCCTCGCCGCGCCCGGCGCGCAAACGAAGAAGCAATTTTCCGGAGTGAATGTAGTAACTTTCCATCTTTCTGCAATGATACTCCAAACTTGCGGCGCATCCTTTTTTCACGAGCATCCGCTTTGCCGCATACCCCGGAGTACTCACAATTGTTTCAATAGTACCCCAGTACTTATCGCGAAAGTCAGTTGTGCAAAATATCTTTCTAGAACCGCCCTTTCCGCTTGGCGGACCGTGGAACACATAAGCGACTGTATCTACAGTCGCATGAAGCGTGAGCCGTTTTTTAGTCGCCAGAGTAATTGCTTGCCGCTCAAGAATCTCCGCTTTTCCAACAATAAGCGCGCCGGATTCAATAAAAATGGTCGCCTCTCGTTTCGCGCCAACCAAAAACGAAGCCGATTTTCCCGCAATCATTTCCCATCGCTCAAATCGGAATTCCGGCACATCCGCAATCATGCTGAAAATACCCCACGGCCTTTTTTCCGTCTGTGGGGTAGTAATAAACTGGTCCAATGTTTTTATATCAATGCCGTACATATTTTTGCACATATTTTGGCGGTTCGGCGCCGATAACGGTGGTTGAAAGCGCCGCCCAGAAGTTAGCAAATCGAAGTGCGTCTTCGTTGGGGGGAAATCCACGCGAGGCAAGCGCCGCGAGAAACGCATCTCCCGCACCACACGAATCAACCGCTTTGACTTTGTGCGGCAGCGACATTATATATGCACCGGATATAAGTGCCACCGAACCGCGTTCTCCTCTTTTTACCACAATATATTTACTATCCAGAATTTTGGAGAGTTGCTGAAGCGAACGCTCTATATTTTCCGCATCAAATGCAGGCTCAATGGAACGCGCCTCCTCTTCATTCAAACAAAACACATCGGCTCCAGCGTACCACTGGTGGTTGCTCTCCCGTTGCGACACCTGAGAATCAACGACAACCGGTATGTCCGTTTTTTTTGCAAGCGTCACCAGTTGCGTCGCAAGGTGTCTGCTCAAAAGGCCGTGCCGATAGTCGGAGATGACGAGTACCCTGCATTGTGGAAGGATTTTTTTTACCAAAGAGAGCATACGCCTCCCGGTCGCAGGGCTCGTCCTTTTATCTTCTAACGAATTCCACTTAAACACTTTTTTACCGTCCACCACAAACCGCTCTTTGACGACGGTTTTTCTTACGCGTTCGCGCACAAAATATTTCGTCAAGTTGCGGTGCGTCCACTGTTTCTCATATTCACCCCATTGGTCGTCTCCTACCAGAGAAATGAAAGATACTTTTTGTCCCAACTCCAGAAGGTTGCGCACTAAAAGTCCCGCCCCGCCCCACGAGTGGCGCGTTTCTCTGTCACGCCCAACTGCTACTCCTTCGGAGTCGGCAAGATGGTCTCCAAAATGATAGATGTCTAAAATGACATCCCCAATAACCAAAATCGGCTTATCTGTTTTTGATTTTTTCAATAACATTGGTTGAAGAATATTTAATTCCGGACGACTGCATTACCAAAGGGCAAACTCGCACTTCTATCTTTTCTGGAATTTTGTCGCGCCGTCGCACTTCCGCAGAAGTCCATTCTCCGCCTTTTACCACAATATCCGGCTTCACATCTTGGATAATGCCGATTGTTTTTGTGTCGTCAAAAACAACGACTTGGTCAATGTATTGTATGGTTTCAAGTGTGGCTTTTCTTTCTTGCGCGGAATTGATGGGTCTGCCTTTCCCTTTAAGCAACTTAGTCGTGCGGTCTGAATTGATTCCGACAATAAGCCGCCCGCCTAGGGATTTTGCAAATTTAAAGAGTTCAATATGCCCTTTGTGCAAAATATCAAAAATTCCGTTTGTAAAAACAATCTTATCGCGCGAGTGCTCTTTTGTTTTTTCCACCCGCCGCACATGTCTGCCTTCGCCAAACTCAGTATTAAGCCATGCACGAACAATGCGCAAGTTCTCGGGAAGCGAGTTCACCCATGCGCCGAGACACAATACATTCGCATCGTTGTGCTCGCGTGTCTTTTGCGCTACCTCCGCGCTGTGCGCGAGTGCGGCGCGCACATTTGGAAAGCGGTTAGCAACGATACTCATACCGACGCCCGTTCCGCAAACAAGAATCCCTCGCGTTGAATCGCCATTATTGACGATATGCCCAAGCATTTGCGCATAATCCGTATAATCAACTTTCTCGCTCTCAGTGTGCGGACCAAGGTCAATAGGAATAAATCCGAGTTTACTCAGGAGTTCTTTAATAACGGCTTTTACCGCAACTCCGTTATGGTCAGCGCCCAACACGATTATTTTCTCTTTCATATTCGCTTTTTTATGAAAACAAACGGGCTGGCTAAAGCGTTATAATACGACACACTATGACATTTCGCAAATGGCGGCGCGCCGTTATTGAACGGCTTAAAAACGCTGGACTTTTTCTACTCGCATCGGCGCATGTCGTGTTTTTCGGCGCGCGCAGACGCGCGCCCAAAAACCCCAGTAAGATTGCTATTCTGCAGGGAGCAAAACTCGGCGACATGGTGTGCACGACACCTCTTTTTCACGCGATTAAGAAGCGCTTCCCGCATGCGCGACTTGTGGTGTTAGGCGATGCGGTTAATCAAAAACTTTTGCACGGGCATCCGGAGGTGGATAAGTATATCGTCATCGGAAAAAGTTTTTGGAGCGCCGCGCGCGTCCTCGCGCGCGAGCACGCCGACTTTGGCGTGCTTCCGTTGCCATCGCTTTACGGCCTTACGCTCCTTATCGCTGGCGGAGTGAAAGCAATTGCCGCGCCGAAAATTGTCGGTGGGTACTCTCCCTACGAGACGCGCACTTACAAAAAACTTTTGCGCGCCGTTATTGCAATTCCCCATTATAATGAGCGTTATGTGCCACGCGAATATCTGCGGCTCCTTGAGCCCATCGGTATTAAAAGTGACGATACGACCAAACGGCTCACCTATACCGCAGAAGCGAAAGCAAGCGTAAACGCTTTCTTTGAGAAACAAAATATTGCCCCAGAACGAGATGTGATAGTCGGCATTTTGCCAGGTGTTGGCGGCGATCCCATCAAACGATGGGCGCCGGAGAAGTTTGCGGCAGTTGCCGACTACCTTGCGCAAAAGCACGGCGGGCGCATTCTCGTTTTGGGTGTTGGCAGTGACGCGCAGGAAGTAGAAAAAATGATGCGTGCCGTGAAAAAAGAAACGAGCGCGCTTAATACGCTCAACCGCTTTTCATTGGAAGAATTAAAAGCGATCATTGCTTCGTTTTCGCTTTTTATCAGCGCAGACACGGGACCGGTCTATATTGCGGAAGCGTTTGGCACGCCAACTATAGACATCGTAGGACCGATGTATGAAAACATCCAGCCGCCGCAGGGAAAGTTCCACCGCACGGTCGCCGCACCACGCGAAAAGCCCGCGCTCGGTATCTTGGACAATACTGTGTACAACGCGCGCGAAGCGCGCCGCCAAAGCGAAGACATTACTGTAGAAATGGTTGCGCGTGTTGCCGACGAACTTATACTACTTTCTCGCAATCACGAAATATCCGCTCGTTAAAATACTTTTTGTTTCATTTTTGCGTCCCACCTCGCCGTATTCCTTGGTAATCAAAAATGAAAACCACGGGATAATTTTCGCCAAAATAAGCCAGTCAACAGACAGCCATTTTGTCCAAAATGTTTCCGTCTGGAATCCAATCCGTTCAGATAATACCGCAAGTGCCTCCATCGTTGTGCCTTCTTCTTTTATTTCTACTTTCGTCCAATCGCGAAAAAGATGTGCGAGACCGTAGCGTGTAAAGCGGAAATAGTCGCCAGGAATGTTGTGGAGTGGAAAAATAAAACGGGTGGTCAAAATGATGGTGCCTCCAGGTTTAAGTACTCGCCGCATTTCATCAATCGCTTTCTGCGGCGTATGCAAGTGTTCCAACACTTCAGTACAAAGAACGCACTCAAACTCTCCGTCACGGAAGCGCGATAAATCGTGGGCGTCGCCAACGAAATCAACCCCCTCGCCCGCCTCGTTATCAATGCACACGCGGTTAGGAAAATACTTTTTGTACGGCCCAGAACCTCCCCCCACATCAAGCGTCCGCTCGTTTGTCGCGTGTTTCTGCAAAAAAGCATCTATTCGCGTGCGAATGATCTTTTTTGTAAGTCCAAAAAAATCCGCAATTCCAAGTAAAGACTTCATAGGATGATTATACAGCATTCACCAATAGCGTAAGAACGGCTTCGGCGCGGGTTTTCCATGTATATTTTTCCGCAAGTTTGCGCGCCACGGAGACCTTTTCATTGGCGGAAGTTTTATTGCATATAGCTTCCATCGTCACTTGAGCCATACTTTCTGCATTGTCTGGTTCGTAAAAAAAGACCTCCTTTTCAGAAACCATATCAACAATCGCTGGAGTCCGTGCCGCGACAATCGGTCTTCCGACTGGCAAATACTCAAATAGTTTCATCGGCGATGTGTGAAAATATGAATACTCATCGCGTTTAGTGCCGAGCACGATAAGTGCGTCGGACGCGCGCATGAGAAGCGGCATTTCTGTATAAGGGCGCACCCCGCCAAACAATATATTTGCCGGAATATCGCGGATGTCGGTGATGCGCTCAAACGCTTCGCGCGTCCCACCCGCAAGGTAAAATATAATTGCCGGCGCGCGGCGCGCCGCTTCCGCCAAGATTTCCAAACCCTTCCATGCGTAAAACTGTCCTGCGTAGAGCGCAATTTTTCTGTTAAGCGGAAGATTGAGCACGGCACGCGCTTTATCCGCACTGATATTTCTCGCTTTAAAAAATTCTTCGGAAATACCATTCGGTGCAACGAGCACTTTTTCGCTCGGCATCACAAACCGCGCGCATAATTTATTTTTAATAATGTTATTTATCGTCAAAATGCCTTGTGCGCGATTGAATAGCCGTTGAAACAAGATTCCGCGTCGTTTCGCGTCGTGAATCTCCACAAAGTACGGCACCCGCAAAAACGGAATAAGCGAAAAAGAGAATTGATCCATATCTATGGTGTACACCAAAAATTTTTCTCCTCGGATTTTCCGCGCAAGAAGAAACAGAAACGCAGAAATCATAAAAGAAAGTGAGCCGAGCAGAAAGCTCGCGCGGTATGGGAATGATGGTAGACGGATGAGCGGAACCTCTTCCGTAAGATTGTAGAAATCTTTGAGCAACACTTTCTTCCCACGGCGTGGAACGACAAGCGTCAGAGCCGCGCCGATTTTGCGGAGCGCCTCGCTCATTTTTGCAATTTGAATCCCGTGCGCCTTTTCTGTCGGTATGCGAGCGTTTGCAACATAATAAACACGCTTAGCGGAAAGAACTTTTTTCACTTTCTTCACCAGTAAACTCAAATCGTGCGTCTCTATGACATATTTTCTTAGTGGTGTTTTAATTTCTTCTTTTCTTTTGTCCGATAGTGCAAATACCCGTTCAATCGCATCCGCAAGCGACTGTGGATTTCGTTCTTCAAAAAACAATTCATGCGGAAAGGCATCGCGGAACGCGGACGATGAAACGATGGGGATTGCGCCGCATGCCGCTGCCTCAAGCACAGTTTTATCGTAATTGCCCGAAGGAGTGAGGTTTACAAAAATCTCATGCGCTGAAAAAATGTTCGGGGCATCAGAGTTTGGTATTGCATTCAAAAAACGACACTTCCCCTTCCGCGCGAGCGGCTCCGCGAGCGCGTGAACTTCTTTTTCGTACGCCGCATCGCGCGGAAGCGCATCTCCGCATATCGTTAAAGAAAAATCTTCATTGCGTTCGCGTAGTATTAAAGCCGCCTGTACTATTTCCCTTATTCCCTTAATCGGCGCGATTCTTCCTAAATATAAAATTGAATGCTGTGTCCTCTGTATTTCATGAACAAGAGAGAAAAGTTGAGTATTAATTCCGGCAGGCATACGGATTGATTTTTTAGTTCCAGCCGTAAACGCGTATGGCGAGGTGTGAAATACAACGGTCGCAAGGCGAATTGCAATTTTTGTCCACACTCCGCCCGCAGTATGGTTATACCAAAGCGCCACAGGTTTTCCGAGCAATCGCCACAAAACACCCGCAAGCAAGATATATTCCTGATTCATATGCACGAACACCGCGTCGTATTCATTACGTGTGCGCCATACAAAGCGCAAAAAACGCAATACATATCTCAGTCGAGAAACCGAACCAGATGTTTGCCGCCTATCAACATCTGGTTCGGTTTGTTTGGCGCCCTCTTTGAGAGAATGTACTGATACATTCTTCGGTAAATCATACCCGCCCTTTCGCAAACACACTGACGATATATGCTCAAATTCTATAGCAAACGCGCGAAGCCACCCACACACAAACCCGAGCACAGGGTCGCGTTCATCAATCGCTTGTGTAATAAACAGAAGCCGCATATATACTTAAAACCCCTATGCATCAAGATATATTGCGACTAATATGTTCTACTGCGCCTAATCTATATCGCCCAATCGCCGTATATACGCGCAAAAGAAGTAGGTCAAAAAACGCGCGCGGCGCGTCTTTCCACAGCCGGACGCGCGTCGCACCGTCGTTTCTCCACAACACCGGGACTTCTTGAATGGCAAACCCAAGACGGTGAGCTAAAAAAAGAATTTCCGCATCATAACTCCACCGCGCAATTCGCGAGCGCGAGAAAATTGCGTGCGCGGCATCTGCACGGAAACACTTGAACCCACAAGTAAAATCGGACACGCTGGCACCGGTAAAAAAATTAGCGAGCATCGTATAGACCCCGCCCATTATTTCGCGTAACCGCGACTGATGTACGAGTACTTCTGCCCCGTAAATACGGCGACTACCGATAATAACGGGTGCGCCAGATGAGAAAAACGGAATAAACTTTCGAAACTCACTAAGGTCGGTCGCCATGTCGGCATCCGCAAAAAGCCGCCACGCTCCGCGCGCCGCAAGCATTCCTGTGCGTACTGCCGCACCTTTTCCTAAATTCTTCGGATGTGAGACGAGTCGAGCCCCGAGAAAATTAGCTATGAATGCACGCACTAATTTGACGGTCGCATCGCGGCTACCGTCGTCAACAAACACAATTTCAAAAGGATGGACGCCATGTGTAAATCCGAACTGTTCAATCGCTGCGAAAGTTTTATGTAAACGCTGCTCTTCATTGTACAGCGGAATAATGACCGACACGACAATATCATCTCTTTCTTTCATGGTTTATTCTGTATATTCTCACGCCATCAGCGTTATAAGCAAGCGGCAATTTTGCAAAAGATGCTGGTACCCGCAGAATTGCCTCTTCACGCGGTCCAACAAAAAGATAATCCAACCTGTACTGTATTGAGTGCGTGCTATCTTGCTGCGTTTCCACGAACTCGGACATGTGGATTGCTAACTCATCTTCCGGAATCAGCTGTAGATGTGTGGTCTTAAAATAACTGTCAATCGCGCTCGAGCGGTAATAATCTTGAAAAAAGTAGTACGAGTTTTTCTGCACAAAATTGCTCAGTTGCTCCGGCGACCATTCCCACGCAAGAGCGAGCACATAAAACCGTTGCCAAATCTCCTCATTGGACATAAGAGTTGTACCTCCGCTCGGCAAAAACAGAGAGTTATGCGAGAACAGCAAAATGTCGCGGTTGGTTGCTTCGCTTATACTTCCAACTACAGAATCGGCTTCTGTATGTTCCGCAAGCCACGCGTATGCATCAGCGTATCGGCGTTCCACGCCCCACACGACCGAATCGTTGCGACTGAGTGAATATTGCATGTAAAACGCCTGTGCGAAAAACAAAACTAAAAAGATAGAACAGGAGATGCGCACTGTTTTTCTGGAAATGCGCGCAGAAAGAAAACGATCCCATGTCCACACGCCGACTACACCAAGAGAAAGCAGTACTGGAAGAAAGGTCTCGCGATACCAATGGTCCGGCTGTGGTGAAAAACCAAGTACCGCCTGTACATTCACCACAACAAAATACGCGGCAAGCAACGCTATCAGGAAAATCACAGCGCGAGGGATGCGTCTAAGCGAAGTGACGGCAAGCGCTCCAATCCATACAATATGCCGAGCGTAGGTTTTCCATACCGACGAAAACCGAAAGCTTCGCCCAACCTCAAGTCCGCCGATGCGGAAGATGATGTCTTGATACTGCGGCAAGCGGCGCAACGCCGCAAAGTTAAGCCAATACGGAATAGAAACAAGCGCGCCAATACCGAAAATACCAGCGCATGATTTCGCCGTGTTCCATTCTCGCCGCAATGCAAACCAAACCAACATAATGAAAAGCGAGACAGTTATATACGCCCAATCGTACAAATAAGTGTAAAATAGCGACCCAAAGAAAAGACCTGCAAGTAATATATTTTTTCTTCCGCCGCGCGCAACCGCGCGGAAAATAAAAAACAAAGCACAGACATAAAACAAAAAGGTGATTTTTGGATATTCAAAACTGGAGAAATGTAGAAGCGCGGGCTCTCTGAAAGCTGGAAACCACTCTGTGAAAAAATTATGCAGAGTTGCCGCGTTGAAAGGCGGTATAAAAAGCGCGACAAGCGGTGAGACAATAAAAATCGAAGCGAGGATGAGTGAGGGAAGACGGCGATATAGTATCTCACGCGCGAGCGCGTATACCGCAAGAAAAATAAGCGGCGGAAACAGAAAATCAGAAACAATATATGCCCGTTCCATACTTCCGAGTAACTTGCCAAGACCACCAATAATCAGCGGGTTAAGAATAGGAAGAAAAGATGGGGAATCCAGTTGGTTGCGCGAAAAAAAAGCGTTTGCACGCGGTCCGTAGTATCCGCCAGCATCATGGTCGGACTCGTAAGTAATGGGCTTGTACACAAAACCCTCAGGCATAAATTGCGGCATTAAAAAATGGTGCAGTCCGTACAAAAGAGATACAACAACAGCTACCGAGAGAGCCACGTGGTGAAAGCGGAGCACAGCAACTGCCTGTGCCGCGCGATGCGCTAGAGGCGCTGTTGTGTGAAATATGATAAAACGATACACAAAGAAACTTTCAACGGCGATAGCGGCGGCGGCGATAATTTGCGCAAAAAAATACCACACGCCCGCCCATTCAACGAGCGCATACATAAGCATGGTGTTAATACCGATATTGGTAATTTGAAGCGCAAGGTAGAGAGTGCTTTGTGCGGCGACTGTTTTTTGCGATATGTCGCTGTTGTTGAATGTATAAAACTTTTGCAAGACGAAACTAACGACAACCGCCACCACAAACGCTACAGTGGCCGACGCAAGATACCACCATCCGAAAAACTCTGTGAGTATATACAGAATCACGAGGTCAATTGCCGTAGATGTGCCTCCGGCAATCAAATAGCGAACTGTTATTGGAAGTCCGGTCAGAAATTTATACATTGTGCGATTATAACAAATTTCATATTGTATGTTTTTGCAACGAAAGTAGAGGCGACTTCGTTATATAATAGCCAATTATGAACAACATTCCTAAGCGCATTCGCGTACTTTATATATACGCTGGGTCACGCAAGGCATTCTATGAAAAATGGAAGCTTGGGCTTGTACCAGACACCCAACTGCTTGGCTTGAATTATATGAAAAAATTCGGCATAAATGCCGAGTTTATTGAGTGGTGTTTGCCGGAGTTTTTGCGCCGTGTTTCTTTCAATCTTGTTCATCTTCCCTACATTTTCGCCATCAAAAAATACGACATCGTGTTTCTCTGCGCAGGACTCCCGCTCGTATTTCTCGCAAAAAAAATCCTGCGCTGGAAAAAGCCGCGGTTCGTAATTTACAACACTTACCTTGCAAATGCGCTCCATCGCCACCCGCGCGGGTTTTTACATTGGTTCAATAAAAAAGCAATTGAGGGTTTAGATGTTATCGTCTGTACCGCACGCGCGCAAATACAGCCGCTTATTGACGCCGGCATTGCTCCAGAAAAAATTGTGTTTCGCCATATTGGAATTGATGCGAAATCTTTCCTGCACCCGATGTTTGCCGCCGACCAACATCGGGTGCTGTATATTCTATCCGTCGGCCGCGACTTAGGGCGCGACTATAAAACTCTTTTTGACGCCGTGCGCGACTTACCTGTAAAAGTTGTGGTCGCGACAAAACCAGAAACAATTGTCGGACTCACTATTCCGCCAAATGTAAAAATCCCTCGGAAACATCCGGCCAATACGGCTACCTTGAACCGATGGCGTCAGGAAAAGCCGTCATTGCAACCGACAAACCCGTTGTGCGCGATTATATTGAACACGACAAAACCGGCATCCTTGTTCCGCCCGAAAACGCCCGCGCGCTCCGCGCGGCAATTGAACGACTTGTTAGCGATGCGCAACTTCGAGAACGCCTTGGCGCAACCGCGCAACAAAAAGCGCTTTCAGAATTTACGAGCGAACACTGGGCGCGCTCACTTGCTGAGATTTTTAAATCTCTGTCATAAAAAGTTTTCCACTTGCGCGGCTGTGCGCAAGCGATAGAATATATGTAGGTTCGTTTGCGAAATATAAACTCTATAACATATATATAGGGAGCTCAATATTTGACCATCGTCCGCGATGTTCGTGCGAGCACCCACCTAACTTTGTTAGGAAACATATTTTACAGCGGACCGTATCCAGCCGTAATTTGTACACAAATTACGGCTGGATTGCGTTTTAAATGTGCTATACTGGGCGACAAAGGCCAATTTTATTAAAAAATAATTCATTATTATGAAAAACAAAAAAGGATTTACTCTTATAGAGTTGTTGGTCGTTATCGCAATCATCGGTATTTTGTCATCAGTCGTCGTTGCGTCGCTTAACGGCG
>VMFZ01000017.1 GCA_007376285.1 Parcubacteria group bacterium Gr01-1014_17 | reverse complement strand
GCGCGCGGCGCGCGCGCTTTCCAAACGCGTTCTTGCGCCTGGAAGAATGCGTTTACTTTATGGAATAAACGGCGCGCGCATCATTGACGATACCTACAATAGCTCGCCAGTAGCGGTTGCGGAAGCACTTTCTGCACTTTTCAATTTACAAACTACTGGGCGTAGGATTGCGGTACTCGGCGATATGTTGGAGTTGGGAGATTTGAGCAAAACCGAACATCAAAAGATGGTGGAAGAAGCGGTGCGTATTGCCGACGCCGTGTGGTTGGTAGGCGAGCGTGCTACTGGAACTGGCATAGCATCTCAAAAAATCCGCGCCTTTACGGATTCGCGCGCGGCAGGCGAAGCGCTCCGCGCAGAACTTCGCGCTGGAGATGTTGTTTTGATAAAGGGCTCGCAAGGAATGCGGATGGAGCGCGCCGTAGAGCGCGTGCTCGCGGAGCCATCGCGCGCAAGCGAACTTTTGGTGCGCCAGGAAAAAGAGTGGAGAAATCGTTAAAAAAGTGTTACTATTTTTTCCGTTAGGCCCTAGGACACGAGATTCTCAATCTCGGAACATGGGTTCGAATCCCATTGGGGTCATTAATGTTAGAAACCATTTTACGCATTTGGAGGCGGGTGATTCCGCGCAAACTTTTTCGCGCGCTGCAGCCCGCGTACCACTTTGTACTGGCGTTTTGCGCTGCGGTTTGGTACGGATTTCCGTCACGGGAAATCAGGGTGGTGTTCGTAACCGGAACCAAAGGCAAGAGCACGGTTGTGGAACTTACTGCCGCGATTTTGGAAGAAGCGGGATTTAAGAGCGCGTCTTTGAGCACGATTAGATTTAAGGTAGGGAATAGGGAACAGAGAAATCTGTACAAGATGACGACCCCCGGCAGATTTTTCGTGCAACGGTTTTTGCGCGATGCCGTACGCGCAGAATGTGCATACGCAGTGCTCGAGATGACATCTGAGGCAGCTCGACACTATCGACACGCTTTTATTGACTTTGATGCGCTGATTTTTACTAATTTGTCGCCGGAACATATTGAGTCACACGGTTCGTATGAAAAGTATCGCAATGCGAAGCTCTCGCTCGTCCGCGCGCTGGAGCGGTCGCGCAAGCGCCCACGAGTCGTGGTGGCTAATGCAGACGACAAAGAGGGGTTGCGTTTTCTTGACGCGCGCGTTGAGGAGCGCATTCCGTATCGTATGGGCGCTGACTCGACGCCTTTTGAGTCCAAATTAGTCGGCATATTTAATCAAGCGAATATCCTTGCGGCGGTTGCATTTGCAAAGAGCCAAGGTATTTTGGAGGAGACGGCGTGCCGCGCCGTCGCAAAGATTTCCGTGATTCCTGGTCGTGTTGAGCACATTGAGTGCGGACAGAACTTTACAGTGGTGGTTGACTACGCTCATACGCCGGATTCTTTAGAGAAACTTTATCAAGCGTTTCCAGGAAAGAGAAAAATTGCTGTGCTTGGAAATACTGGAGGCGGGCGCGATGTGTGGAAGCGGCCCGAGATGGGGCGCATTGCGGATACATATTGCGAAAAAGTGTTTTTGACAAATGAGGACCCGTACGATGAAGACCCGCGCGCCATCGTGGAAGCGATGGCGCGCGGTATGAAAAACCGCGCTCCGGAAATTATTATGAATAGGAGAGATGCGATCCGCGCCGCGCTTCGCGCGGCGCGCGCGGGCGACGCGGTGCTAATTACCGGAAAAGGAACTGACCCTTTCATTTGCGGAGCGAACGGTACGAAAGAGCCGTGGGACGATAGAGTGGTGGTGCGGGAGGAGTTGCATGCAATATAAAACCCGCACATACATGCGGGTCTCGTGGGAAACCGTCTAATGAAATGTCGGTGGTATTTGGTTTTTTAAATCGCCGACGCGCCATTTTTGCGTTGAACAGGAGGAACGATACTTAGTCCTGCCGCACTCACGGCGGACTCAGTTTTATGGACGCGCCGGCGAAAAATGAACTTCCGTGGAAAGTATAGCGCCCCGCGTTGCGGGGCGCAAGGGGGGATAATTAACCCCAGAATTTTAACTGTTTTCCTCGGTACCGGCGTTTTTTGCGCACCGACGCTGTTTTTTCTTGAAGCGGCAATTCTGGATGCGCCGCTTCTTCAACTACTCGGTGCATTGCGGCATATCTTCTGTGGGTATACTTGGAATACGGAACCAATTTATCAAGTTTTTTCATTCGACTTCCTTTCTCCAGTTTCTGCTACCTATCATACTATTAAGCGCATCCTCCTGTCAAGCGTTGAGTATTTTTTCCAGAATTGCGAGTTCTGCTCTTTCAGTATCCGCAAGGTCTTTCCGCCCGCCCTTTTCAAACTGTTCAATGGAATCCTTTCGCTGTTTTACTTGTCGGCGGATTACTGCTAATGCGTCATCGTCCAAAAGTTTGTCATTTGTTGATTTTTTCTTGGCAACAAGCTCATTTGTAAATGCGGCAGAGAGTCCGCGGAACACATTAAGTTCCAACGCATCGCGCCGTTTGGCGGCGTCTGTGATTTTTTGCTTGATGTCAGTGTGTATGGACATATATCTTAGTGTAGCATAAAAATCCACCCCCTGCTTCCCCCTCCTTTATAAAGGAGGGGGTTGGGGGAGGATTTTATATGATATGCTATCTTTTATGACCCTATGGATTATCGTTGTCGTGCTCGTACTTGTGGTGCTTGCGCTTATTTTCGTCTTGGCGCGGCGCGGCAACCGCAGTGGGGGAGAGGATTCTGCGCGGCTCTTGCTTCAGCAGATGAATGAATTGACGCGTACCGTGGACGCAAAGATAGGAGAAAGCACAAAGCAAATGGGAGATACCATGCGCAATCAGTTTAGGGAGTCCGCCAACCTTATAAAAGAAGTTACTCAGGGTTTAGTAAAGCTTGACGAGACAAATCGGCAAGTAGTGTCGTTTGCAGACCAGCTTCAGAATCTGCAGGATATTTTGAAAAACCCGAAACAGCGCGGCATTCTCGGTGAATACTATTTAGAAACGCTTTTGAAAAATGTTCTCCCGCCTGGAAGTTTCCAAATGCAGTATCCGTTCAAAGACGGCACAATCGTAGATGCGGTTGTATTTGTTAAGGACAAGATTATCTGCGTTGATTCAAAGTTTTCGCTGGAAAATTACAATCGGCTGGCGGTGGAGAAAGACCCTCTGGAACGCGAGCGTCTGGAGAAGGCGTTTAAGTCGGATTTGAAAAACCGTATAGACGAAACCGCGAAATATGTGAAGCCCGCAGAGGATACGATGGATTTCGCTTTTATGTTTATCCCGCACGAAGCGATTTATTACGACTTGCTCGTCGCGCAAGTAGGAACTGTGAAAATAAATACGCGCGATTTGATTGAGTATGCATTTAAAGAAAAGCATGTGATTATCGTGTCGCCGACATCGTTCCTCGCGTATCTGCAGACGGTTCTGCAGGGTTTGAAAGCATTGCAGATAGAAGAATCCGCAAAAGCGATTCGCGTGAATGTAGAAAGTTTGCAGAAGCATCTAGGAAGTTATGTGGAGTATCACCAAAAATTAGGGAATGCGCTGGGGATTGTGGTTAACCATTATACCGCATCCGGTAAAGAATTTAAGAAAATAGATAAAGACATTTTACGCATTACGGGCGCGTCTATGGAGTTTGAGCCGCTTGCGCTTGAAAAGCCATCCACAGATGAGTAGTTGCGTTTTATTTCACTTTATGATAAAATTGCTCCGAATGTTCCTTAAGGAGCGGTCGCTATACTGTGTCTCCAGACTGGACCCAAAACATGTAATATGTGCATGTTTCCGTGCTGGATGACAGAGTTTGTTTCCCGATCTCTTGAAAACAAACCTGTAGTCTTCACATCGTCCCCGAGATCCGAAGAAAGAGGAACAACAATCAAGCCCGGATTTAAACCCGGGCTTGCTTTTTTTAACGAATAAAATTAGTATAGACGAACTATGGCGTTTGCAATTATAGAAACAGGCGGCAAGCAATATCGCGTATCCAATGGAGACGCGATTAAGATTGAAAAACTTCCTGATGTAAAAGAGGGAGCGGCTGTTGTGTTTGATAAAATTCTTTTGACTGATGACGGTGCAAAGACGGTCGTTGGCGCCCCGTATATTTCCGGTGTAAGTGTAAATGGAGAAGTGATTGAAGAAGGGCGCAATAAAAAGATTGAAGTCGTCAAATACAAAGCAAAGAGTCGCTATTTCAAACTCCGCGGGCATCGCCAGCCGTTTATGAAAGTCAAAATTACTGGCGGTTTTTGAGCGCGCTTTTTAGCGTCTCTGCATCGCAATATTCAAGTTCGGTGCCGGTAGAAAGCCCGCGCCCAAGTACGGACAATTTTATATTATATTTTTTTGAAAGCGTCTCGAGTGCGTACGCTACTATTTCCGCAGTGTGTTCTCCTTCTGGATTGGCGGAAAGTGCCAGCACTATTTCCTTAAGCCCTTCTGCCGCGCTCTTTTCAACGCGCGCAAGTAGTTCTTTAAGCGCCACGCGCTTTTCCGGTTGCGTGTCCAAAATTGGAATGGTGCCGCCAAGCACGAAGTAGTAGCCGCGGAACGAACCGCTTTTTTCCACCGCTTCCAAATCAATGTCCCGCGCGACGACGAGGAGCGCGCTTTTGTCGCGTTTTTCGTCGCGACAGATGCGGCACTTTTTAAACGCGCCGCCTGCCTGCGCCCCGCCTGCGCGGGCAAGAGGCAGGTCTTTTGCGAAAAAGCGGCGGCAAAGCTCACATCGAGTTACATTTTTCCGCAACTTCAGTGCGAGAGATGAGAGATTCTCCGCGTCCTCGCCGCGCAAAAGGAGGTGGTGCACGAAGCGTTTTGCTTGCCGCGGGCCGACGCCTGGGAAGGCGCGGAATAGCTCAGTTAGTTCGTGAAGTGTATCCATGGTGGTCTCCGGCACCCGATGTCTGCAATTTAGACATCGGGTGCCTCTTAGAATTCGTTCAAACTCCCTTTCTCCAAACTCAAGAAAGTCGCCTTGTCCGCGTCAAAATACAACTCCACCTTTCCGGTCGGACCATTGCGGTGCTTTTCAATAAGAATCTCCGCGACATTCGGTTTGTCCGAGTCCTCTTTGTACTTGTCCTCTCGGTGGATAAACATAACGACATCCGCATCCTGCTCAATCGATCCCGAATCCCTCAAATCGGAAAGCCGCGGTTTGCCGCCGCGCGTTTCCACATTGCGATTGAGTTGGGAAAGAGTGAGCACCGGCACATCAAGTTCGCGCGCGAGCTGTTTCAGCGAGCGCGAGATTTCCGAAATCTGCTGAACGAGGCTATCTATACGCGTGTTAGTCGGAGTCATGAGTTGGAGGTAATCCACAATGATTAAATCAAGTCCTTTTTCGTGCTTAATGCGCCGCGATACGGAACGGATTTTAAGAATGTTCGCTCCAGGTTGGTCGTCTATGTAAATAGGCGCTTTGGAAAGACGGTCAAGCGAATCACGGATTTTTGCAAACTCGTCTTCTTGAGTAAGTTTTCCGGTGCGCAGGCGCCATGCGTCTACGCGCGATTCTGCGGCAAGCATTCGGTCAACGAGCTGTTGCGAGCTCATTTCCAACGAAAAAACCGCGACTTTTGTTTGGTTAAGCGTTGCTGTTTGGCGCGCGATGTCTAACGCGAGCGAGGTCTTGCCCATAGATGGCCGCGCCGCAAGAATAATTAAATCGGACTTCTGAAATCCGGAAAGTTTTAAGTCAAGTTCTTTAAAGCCGGTGGATACGCCACGCAGACCATCGCGCGTTTTGTGCAGACGGTCGAGCCGTTCCCACGCTTCCGCGAGCGTGTCTTTGAGCTCAATAAAAGAATGTGTGCCGCCGCGCTTACCGATTTCAAGAATCTTTTTCTCCGCGGAATCCAGCAAGTGGTCTACTTCGTGTTCCTCGTTGTAGCCGAGGCCTTCAATGTGTTCTGCAGCGGAAATTAAGGAGCGCATCATTCCTTTTTTTGCAATAATTTCCGCGTAGTGCCGCGCATTTGCGGCGGAAGGCACGGCGGACGAGAGTTCGGCAAGATATGAAGCGCCGCCCGCGGCCTCCAGCAGTTCTTTTTCCTTTAGCCGCGAGGACATGGAAAGTAGATCAATCGGCGCGGTCTTTGCAAAAAGCTCCAGCATCGTTTTCCAGATGAGCCGATGCTTTTCTACATAAAACGCTTCCGGGTAAAGAATGTCTATGACATCCGATAGGGCGTCGGTTCGAAGCATGACGGAACCCAAAAGCGCTTTTTCAGCGTCAATATTTTGCGGCGGAATTCTAATTGCAGTCGCCATAGCGCTCGGAATTGTAGCACGCGCTTACGAGTAGCACGCAAACGGAAGTGGTGATGAACTGTGGGTAGGGTGGGGAGAAGTAACGCTTTTTTAATTTTTTATTTCTTAATTAAATCTTCAGGAAAAGAATAAAGCGAAGGTTTTTTAATGATGGTCTTGTAAACATTTTCCAGAAAATCACCGCCGGCATAGCCAACCACAAAAGCCAAGGCCGGAGTAAGTTGCGGCGAGCCGAGAAATGTCAAACCCAATTCTTTAATCGCTATTGCGGTTAAAACGCCAATGATACCGGAAATAAACATCATTCCTAAAAAATACGGCAATTTGAATGGAACATTTTTGTAGGAATACTGATGCTTGGTAAAACCAACCAAACCCCTGACTGCTCCGCCGCCAAATCCAGCAATTAAAATTGATAAATAAATTGATTCAAACATAGTTTAAAGTATGAAATTCTAAATAAATATAGCATAGAGGAACGGGGCAAGTAATCCACACCATTCATTTATATTCCCACTCGGCGGATGATGGAACCATCATTTGTGTCGCTCACAGTAAAACCTTTCTGTTCTATTTGCACGCGGAGCGCGTCTGATGTTTTGAAATCCTTGGCTCGGCGCGCGTCTTCGCGCGCGCCGGCCAGTTTCTGTATCTCATCTGGGATATTTTTTGTTTCTTCCGCAAGTTTTTGCGCCTGATTTTCAATGTCTAGTCCGAGAATGCGGTCGGCATCAAGAATCGCGCTTCGGTTTTTTTCTTTCACTAATTCCCAGAGATGTGCTAGCAACACAGGAGTATTTAAGTCATCGTTAATTATATCCTGCCTCTTCCCGCCTCGTCGGCGGACAGGCGGCAGGTCGCCGATGAGGCGACTTCCACGCAAACCAGCAAACGCATGCAAAAGTTTAAAATACGCGGTCTGCGCGCCGGCAAGCGCCTCCCAACTGAATTGAAGCGGGGAGCGGTAGTGTGTTTGCAAAAGGTAGTAACGGTATGCGAGCGGGTGAATGCCTTTTTCTGTAAGTTTTTTGAGTGTTAAAAAGTTTTCCTCCGATTTTGACATTTTCTCTCCGCTGGGTACTTTCACAAATTCGCTGTGGAGCCAATAATTTGCGAGCGGCACTCCGTACGCCGCCTCGCTTTGCGCAATTTCGTTTTGGTGGTGCGTTGGGATGTGGTCTATGCCGCCGGTGTGGATGTCAAAGGGTTGACCCAAATATTTCCGCGACATTGCGGAACATTCTATATGCCACCCTGGAAAGCCTGGACCAAACGGACTCTGGAAAGACGGAAGGTCGCTTGAAGCGAATTTCCAGAGCGCAAAGTCGCGCGCGTTGCGCTTTTCTAGATTTATTGCAATACGCGCGCTTTCTTTTGCTGTATCGCCAAGTTTAAATCCGCCGCGCGTTCCGTACTCTGGAAACTTGCTCGTGTCAAAATAAATCCCGCCTGCCTGCGCAGGCAGGTCGCTTATTTTATAGGCGATATCTTTTTTCAGAAGTATGTCAATAATTTCAATATCTTCTTTAATATACTTGCTTGCGCGAGGCATAACACTGGGTGGCTGGATATTCAGAGACTGGAGATCTTGAAGAAACGCCTTGGTATAAAACTCTCCGAGTTCGCTCATTGCCTCAAGCGTAAATGGCTTTCCTTCACGCCGGAGGCCCTTCGCCATTTTATCCTCGCTTTCATCTGAAGTTGGTTCGCCGACATCAGTAATGTTGAGCACTTGCTTCACTTCGTAACCATTATGTTCAAGCGTTCGGCGCAGAATGTCGGCGAGCACATACGCGCGAAGGTTTCCGATGTGTACGAAGTTATAAACCGTCGGTCCGCAGTGATAGAGCCGCGCTTCGCGCGGACGGAGCGGTTTAAACTCTTCTTTCGTGCGCGTCAGCGTATTAAATAATTTCAAAACCATTTCTTTGTTTTTGCAATAAGCAAAAGAAGTACAGTAAGTCCGACCGACATACCGGTGATGATGAACCAGTCGTCTGTTCTGCCGACAAGCGGCGTGCTGATGGTGGTCATTTGAAAAAAGTTGGTGATGATAGAAGCGGGAAGCGTGAGAAATGCCACGACGGCAATCACACGCATCGTGGCGGTTTCGCGTGCGTCCAAAAGCGAATTGTTGCTTTCGCGCAGTTCTGATAAAAGGTCAAGGTTCCGCTCCACTGCAAACTCAAGCCGCGTGACCTCGCTTCCCAAGTGCCGCGCAAACGCGGCGTTTTCCGCGCCGAATGCGGCGCTTGCGATGCGGCTAAAAGATTCCAAAAGGTCTTTGTGGAAGCTTATGGCGCGCTTTATGTCCAGCAGTTCGCGCCCCACTTCCGAGAGCGGCGCAACCATCTCGCGTTCCTTTCCGCGGAAGATGTCGCGCTCAATGTCAGTAAGCCGCCGCGAATTGTCTGTCACATCCGCAAACAACCGTTCGTAAAGTTTTTTGACGGTTCCGGCGAAGAGTGCTGGGCCGCTTGAAGGTGCGCTTGTGTGCGCTTTGACGAGCGCCGCCGTATCCGCATGTTTCAAGAGCTGATAGAGCGCATCGTTGTGCCGATAGCGTACGGTAATAAAAAAGCGGCGCGCGATGATAAAATCAATTTCATCTTCCGTGTCCTCTGTCTTTTCTTTTTTGCGGTGCGGGATTGGTTCTCCGACTGCAGGCGGGAGATTAAACTCTTCAATGAGCGCGCGGATTTCGCTTGCGGTAGGATTTTCCGCATCAACCCAGAGCACCCCTTCCCATTCACGCCGCGTTGTCATACAAAATAGTATAGCATATGGTATATATAAAGGATTATGCGAATTGAAGCATGGGGAGAAAAAGCAAGTTCGTACGCACTGCCATTAGGCGTTGTTGTCGCTGCGCTTGTCTTTTTCTACTGGTATGTGTTTGAGTCCTCGTTTGAAAATGCATTATGGCGCGCGCTTGCCGTACTGGTTATCGCGTACCCCTTTATACTAAAACACGCCTGGATTAAATTTAAGGGTAATTCGTCTTTGGAAAATCTGGCTCGGACGAGTGTGGTTGTATTCAATAAGGCTGGAACGCTTACGGTGGGCAACCCACAAATTACCGATTTTGTGGTGTTTGACGACACGCTCCCGCTTCCCGAAGCGCTTCATCTAGCCGCCTCGCTTGAAAGCAAAAGCGCGCACCCGCTAGCCCGC
>VMFZ01000004.1 GCA_007376285.1 Parcubacteria group bacterium Gr01-1014_17 | reverse complement strand
CGCGAGGCGTTTCTCGCGCGCGAACTAGCAGACCTTGATCGTTCTGCGCAGTCGCTCAAAGAACTGATTGCAGAACTTGGCGAAAAGCTTGCTCGAGAGTTTAATGAAGGAGTCGCGCGCATCAACACGGAGTTTCAGAAATTATTTTCTGTAATGTTCGGCGGTGGCACGGCAAAAGTGTCGGTTGTGAAAGCGTTGAAGCGCGGAAAACGGACCAACGAGGATGGAGAAGAAGATGAGACCGAAGCGTTTGCGCAGGCGGTTGCCGAAGAGGAAGCGGCAGAGGATGGCGTTGAGGTGGAGGTGTCTATTCCGCGCAAGAAAATAAAAGGGTTGATGATGCTTTCTGGTGGTGAACGCGCGCTTACCTCTATTGCGCTCATTTTCGCGCTCTCGGCGGTGAAGCCGCCGCCGTTTATCGTATTAGACGAAACAGACGCGGCGCTGGACGAGGCGAATTCAAAAAAGTACGGCGACATGATTGAGAATCTAGCCGCGCATTCTCAGTTGATTTTGATTACGCACAACCGCGAGACGATGTCGCGCGCGGGAGTGCTCTACGGCATCACGATGGAGCGTGGGGCAAGCAAACTTCTCTCCATCGCATTTGAGGATGCGATGACAGTTGCAAAATAGCGTTTATTTTGATAACCTTTGTCGTTATGATTTCACTTGCGTACGAAAAGCGCGACACGAAGGCAAAGCCGGCTGCCGTGAGGCGCGCTGGCAAGATTCCTGCCGTGTTTTACGGAAAGAAGCGCGCCTCAACTTCAATTGAGATTGTCGCAAAGGCGTTTGAAAAAGCGTTTGCAAAAGCAGGCGAGAATGAGGTGGTAACGCTTCAGGGCTCCGATGGTGATGTGCCGGCGCTTGTGCACGATGTGGCGCGACACCCTGTGTCCGGCAATGTGCTTCATGTGGACTTTTACGCGTTTGAAGCCGGACAAAAACTTGCGGTTAAAGTGCCAATTGAGTTTGTTGGAGTCGCTCCTGCGGTGAAGGAGAAAGGCGGTGTGCTCGTGAAAGTGCTCCGCGAACTTCATATTGAAGCCGAGCCGGCAAAATTGCCGCACATTATTTCAATTGATGTTGCTCCACTTGTTGATTTTGACAGTCAGATTTTAGCAAAACAGATTAGATTACCGGACGGAGTTTCTCTTTTAGAAAAACCAGAGGAGGTGGTGGCGAGTGTGTATGAGCCGAAAGAAGAGAAGGTGGAGGTGGCTCCGGCACCCGACTTGTCTCAGATTGAAGTTGTGAAGAAAGGTAAAGAGCCGAAAGAGGTCGAGGTGGCTGAAGCGGTAACAGATGAAAAATCAAAGGTTGGAGGAGTAGAAAAGAAGTTGGAGAAAAAAGAAGGGAAAAAAGAAGAAAAGAAGAAATAATGTTAAGATAGAGCAATGCCTCGCGGATTTTTTTTCTTGATTCTTGTGGTCGTTTCTTTTTTGGGAACGGCCGGCTATATTTTTGCGCAGTCAAATGAGGTTGCGGAGCGGCGCGCCGTGCTGGAACAGGAGCTTACGGCGCTTGAAACGGAAATAGACAAACAGCGCGCGCTTCTAGACGATTTGCGCGGCCGTTCGGTATCACTTGAACGCGATGTAGGAATTTTGAACGCATCCATCAAGCAGTCGCAACTCTCCATCCGCGCGCGCGACATTGCAATTGCAAACTTGACGCGCGATATTGGCGGAAAGGCGAAGACCATCGGTGAATTGTCAGAAAAAATAGAACGCGCGAAACTCTCTTTGTCTCAGTTGGTCCGAAAAACGGTTCGCTTTCAATCCGACTCGTTGCCAGAACTTTTGCTCGGCGATGGGCGACTCGCAAACCTGTTTACGGAAATGAGCTCGTTCGCGTCGATTGAACAGTCGCTCTCAGAGACCATTTCCAGCGTGCGCACGGTAAAGAAAGATGTAGAAACGGAAAAGCAAGAGCTTGAAGGCAGGCGCGCTGAAGAAACGGATTTGCGCGTCGCGCAAGAGCGAGACAAAAAGCGGTTGGAGGAGCAGGAGGCGGAAAAAAGTCGAATCTTGAAGCTTTCAAAAGGCATTGAGGCGAATTACCAATCGGTAATTTCGTCAAAAGAATACAGCGCCGCGAAGATACGGAGCGAATTGTTTATTTTACGCGACAGCGCGGCGATTCCGTTTGAAAAAGCGCTCGCGCTCGCGCAAGACGCGCAGGCGCGAACCGGCGTGCGCGCGGCGTTTTTGCTCGGTATTATCGCAGAAGAATCAAACTTGGGCGAAAATGTTGGCAAAGGAAATTGGCGCGTTGATATGAAAGCACCGCGCGACACCGTGCCGTTTTTGGACATTACGCGACGGCTGGGGTTGGACCCTGACCAGATACTTGGCGGGTTGTGCGAATGCAAAAAAGAAAGCGTATGCGTTTTACGGTGATGATGTTGCGGAGCTTGCGGAAAAATACCAGAAGCAGATTGATATTTTAGGTGCACAATAGACTCTTCGCGAAACACATTTTGCAAAAGTCCTCGGTAACGCTCGGGTCGTTGCAACGCGACCACTCGCTCCAGACATTTTGAAAATGTGTTTCGCTCCGAGCTTTGTTATGCTATTTTGTAGTGGATGCCACCTTAGCTCAGTTGGTAGAGCGCCACTTTTGAGGTCATATACATCTAATTTCTCATGCGATACGGGAAATCGCGGATATTTTCGCGGAACTTGGGTTCAGTGTTGCTGACGGACCGGAAATTGAGACAGAATGGTACAATTTTGACGCACTCAATATTCCGAAGGACCACCCATCGCGGGATATGCAAGACACTTTTTGGATTAAATCCAAAGAGCGACTCGTGCTCCGTACGCAGACTTCACCGGTGCAAGTGCGGTATATGGAGGAGAAATTGAAAAAAGGCATTAAACCTCCGTATCGGATTATCGTGCCGGGAAAGGTGTTTCGGAACGAAGCAACAGATGCAACGCATGAAGCGGAGTTTTATCAGGTGGAAGGGCTCTATGTAGATAAAAATGTGTCTATGGCGCAACTAAAAGGCACTGTGCTCCTCTTTTTTAGAAAGTTTTTCCATGATGATAAAATAAATGTTCGTTTTCGTCCAAGCTTTTTCCCGTTTACAGAACCGTCAGTGGAAGTGGATATGGAATGGAAAGGCAAGCGGCTAGAGATTGGCGGCGCGGGGCTTGTGCACCCACATGTGTTTGAAGCGGTCGGTTTGTTGGCGAAAAAATACCGCGGGTTCGCGTTCGGCTGTGGCATTGACCGCCTCCTTATGCTCCGCCACGGCATCCCCGATATCCGAATGTTTTATAATGGCGATTTGCGTGTTGTGTCGCAATTTTAATTATGCTTATTTCATATAAATGGCTACAGTCGTATTTTGATGAAAAACTGCCGGTGCCGGAGGCGCTTGCGGAACGGTTGACACTTGGGTTTGCCGAAGTTGATGGTATAGAACAGAAAGATGGCGATGCGATTTTGGATATCAAGATTTTGCCTGACCGCGCGTGTTATGCGTTGTCGCACCGCGGTGTGGCTGGCGAAGTTGCTGCACTTTTGGGATTGGAGATAAAAGAAAGCGATACGCGCGTTCCGCGCGCGTCCAGAAAAATACGCACGGTTTCCGTGCGCGTAGAGGACTCAAATCTTTGCCGACGCCACATTGCACGCGTTATTGAAAATGTTTCCGTCGGACCATCTTCCGATTGGCTCAAAGAACGATTGGAGTCCGTTGGTCAGCGCAGTATAAATAATATTGTTGATGCGACCAACTTCGTCACGCTCGATATGGGCCAGCCACTACACGCATTTGACGCGGACAAAGTGAAAGGGAAAGTAGTTGTCCGACCGGGCCGAACGGGAGAAGTCCTCGTCACGCTCGATGGAAAAAGTATTTCCATCGACCCGTCAATTATGGTTATTGCCGATGAAGATGGACCGCTTGATATTGCTGGTATCAAAGGTGGAAAAAAAGCTGAACTAGACCAATATACAAAAACAATTCTGCTCTCGGTAGCGAATTTTGACCCCATAAGTATTCGGCGTACCTCGGCAAAGATAGGTATTAAAACGGACGCGTCAAAACGGTTTGAAAACAATCTGACAACTGAGCGCGCGAAAGATGGTATGGATGAGATAATTGCGCTTATAGTGAAATTATGTCCCGATGCAAAAATCGGAAAAGAAATTGATATATATCCGAAAAAACAAAAGAAGCGCCGCATTGCTGTACCGATAAAATTTGTGCAAGGTGCGCTCGGTATGAATATTTCAGAAAAAGAAATGCGCTCGGCGCTTTCGCGCCTCGCGCTTACAGCAAAAAAGCGCGGCACGGCGCTTATGGTCGCACCGCCTCCGGAGCGGCTGGACATTGTGCGACCGGAAGATATTGTGGAAGAAATCGGGCGCATAGTGGGATTGGAGCGGATTCCGGAAACGATGCTCCCGCCTATTTCCGCGTTGCCAACAGTGAACAAGCGGCTCAATTTGGAAAATAAAATACGAGACATGCTTGTGTCCGACGGATTTTCGGAAGTAATGACCTCTTCATTTGCATCTTCTGGCTATATTGCAATTGAGAAACCACTTGCGTCCGACAAAGCGTATTGCAGGAAGGACTTATGGACAAACTTTCATCCAGTACTATTGAAAAATTATTCAAACGCGCCGCTTCTCGGCTCCAAAGAAATTAAACAATTTGAAATTGGGAAGGTCTTTACGGTTAAAGGTGAACATACCGCGCTTATTATCGGGTTGATGCCTGTGAAAAAATCAGTGAGCGAAGTTGTGCAGAAAATTGAGAAAATGCTTGGCATGCCGCTTTGCGGTAAGTTTTGCGGCGGAAATAATATGTATGAATGCAATTTGGATGTGGTGATGAAAATCCACCCCCTTGAATCCCCCTCCTTTATAAAGGAGGGGGCTGGGGGAGGATTTATTAAGACATTCAAACCCTTTTCCTCCTACCCCTTCATCGTCCGCGATGTGGCGCTCTTTGTGCCGGAAAAAATGGACGCCGAGCGCGTGCAGAAAATTATAGAAGGAGAGACGCGCGGAAAAGATGTTGTGTCAATCCGCTTGTTTGATTCGTTTGAAAAGAAACTTACCGATGGTTCGCAAAAGACATCGCTCGCGTTTCGCCTTGTATTCCAGTCAATGAAAAAAACGCTCACGGATGCGGAAGCAAACGCGGCAATGGAAGCCGTGTACCGCGTCCTCCGCTCCCGCAGGTGCGAAATCAGATAACCCCTTTTTCAACCCTCTTCCAACTACTTGCTATAGCAAGTAGTTGGAATAGTGTCTGCCAAGGTTTTTCCGATAATCCCCATTTGAAGGGGGTAGGGGGGTGTGGTATGATGCGGTATATGCCCCCTTTTCATCATTTCACCACCAAGGCAAAAGAAGCCATACGGCGCGCGCATGAGCTCGCGATTGAGCGCGGACAAAATCATGTCGGTCCGATGCACCTTCTTGCCGCGCTCATTACGCAAGATGAGAGCGCGGTTGTTTCCATTTTGGAACGGCTGGAAGTTGATATTGTTCTGCTCACGGATTCGGTTTTAGAATCTCTTGACGGCACGGAATCGGGCGGCGTGCTTGCGCCTTCGTACCAGATTTATCTGACGCCAGAGCTTGCGGGAATCTTGGAAGCATCGACGCGCGCCGCCTCATCGCTCAAGGATGAGTTCGTATCAACCGAGCATTTGCTCCTCGCCATGCTTGACGCGCCTGGCGCGGGGAGAGAGCTGCTTGCGCGCTTCAAGGTAGACAAAGCAGGCGCGCTCCGCATTTTGGAAGAAATGAAAAGCGGTCGAATTACGGATGTCGCCCAGCCGAAAAAGCATCGCTTTCTCGCGCGCTACGCGCGCAATTTAACCTCGCTCGCGCGCGAAAACAAGCTTGACCCGGTCATCGGGCGCGATGCGGAGATTATGCGCATCATCCAGATTCTCTCGCGCCGTACAAAAAACAATCCGATTCTTATCGGGGAATCAGGCGTTGGGAAAACCGCAATTGCGGAAGGGCTTGCGCTTCGTGTCGCGCAAGGCGATGTGCCCGAGTCGCTGAAAGACAAAGAACTGGTGGCGCTTGATTTGGGGCTTTTGGTTGCCGGCACCAAGTATCGCGGTGAGTTTGAAGAACGGCTCAAAAACATTATGAAAGAAGTTGAGCGTTCTGCTGGAAAGGTTATTCTTTTTATAGATGAAATCCATACGATTGTGGGCGCGGGCGCGGCGGAGGGTTCTCTTGACGCGTCCAATATGTTGAAGCCCGCGCTTTCGCGCGGCGAGCTTCGCGCTATCGGTGCTACGACGCTCAAAGAATATCAAAAGCATATTGAAAAAGACCCTGCGCTTACGCGGAGGTTCCAGCCCGTGTTTGTGATAGAGCCGTCGCTTGAAGATGCGTACGCGATTTTGCGCGGGCTCAAAGAAAAGTACGAACTTTACCACGGTGTGCGCATTACGGACGCGGCGATTGTGTCTGCTGTTAATTTGTCTGCACGATATATTACCGACCGCTATCTGCCGGACAAGGCGGTGGATTTGATTGACGAAGCCGCGTCGTCTCTGAAAATCTCTTTGGAAAATATGCCGCCGGTTTTGGAAGAAGCATCGCGCAAAATTCGTCGCTTGGAAATTGAAAAAGAAGCGCTCAAGAAAGAAACCAACTCACGCAAAGCAAAGGCGCGAATAAAGGAGATTGAAAAAGAGGTTGCGGATTTGAGAGAGAAGACATCTGAGATTGAACTTAAATGGAAGAACGAAAAAGAAACCGTTTCGGCAATCAAAGGACTCAAGAAGGATTCAGAGCGCGCGCGCATTGATGCAGAGCAGGCAGAGGCGCGCGCTGACTTGGCGCAAGCGGCGGAAATCCGCTACGGAAAGATTCCTGTGCTTGATAAGGAGCTTGCGCTCAAGTTGAAGCGCCTCAAAACGCTTCAGCGCTCGCGCAAAGTGCTTAACGAAGAAATCACAGAGGGAGAAATCGCGTCGGTCGTCTCGCGCTGGACAGGCATTCCAGTTGCGCGGATGCTTGAAGAAGAAGCGGCAAAACTGACGCGCATGGAAGACGATATCCGAAAACGAATTGTTGGGCAAGACGAGGCAGTTAAAAAAATTTCCGACACCATTCGTCGCTCGCGCGCCGGCATTTCAGACCCGAATCGGCCGATGGGCTCATTCCTGTTTCTTGGACCTACGGGTGTTGGCAAAACCGAGCTTACGCGGGCGCTTTCTGAGTTTATGTTTAACGATGAGAAAGCGCTTATTCGCGTAGATATGTCGGAGTTTATGGAAAAACACGCGGTGTCCAAGCTCATCGGCGCGCCGCCTGGCTATGTGGGCTACGAAGAAGGAGGCACGCTCACGGAAACCATTCGGCACCGGCCGTATGCCGTGGTCCTGTTTGACGAGATAGAAAAAGCGCATCCGGAAGTGTTCAATTTGCTCTTGCAAGTGTTGGACAACGGACGACTGACCGATGCGAAAGGCCGTGTCGCAAACTTCCGCAACTCCATTATTATTCTGACCTCCAATATCGGCGCGCAATTTATAGACAAGATGCAAAAGATAGGATTTTCTACGGGCGGAGGCGAAAAAGCGGATTATGAAAATGCGAAAACAAAAGTGCTGTCTTCTCTGAAAGATTTTTTTAAGCCGGAATTTCTAAATCGTCTGGATGATATTATTGTGTTTGATATTCTACCACACGAAGCGATTGCGAAAATAGTTGAAATTCAAGTTGAAGAAATAAAGAAGCGACTTGTTCAAAAAGAAATTACGCTTGAAGTCGTGCCAGACGCGTACGCGTTTTTGGCGAAAGAAGGATACAGCCCGCAGTACGGCGCGCGGCCCCTGAAGCGGCTTATACAAAACAAGATTTTAAACCCGCTCGCATCACTCCTTATCTCGCACGGGCTCTCCGAGGGGGGTGTGGTTTCAGTCGGCGTGAAAGACAACGAGTTCTCTTTTGAAGTGAAGAGTGTTGGTGGCAAAGTGAAGAGCGGTAGGGTAGTCAAAAGCATGGAAATGGAGAAGGTGGTGTGATGTGTATTTATCCACTTTTGCAGTTTTGCTTTTCATGTAGCCGTCTTGTAGAATGCAGGGTGGTCTTTTTGCAATGATTTATTAGGTAATGAATTTTTTATGTATTTATTACGATTGAGAAGCGTTGGTATTGTTGTGGTATTAAGCACCGCGTTTGTATTTAGTTGTGTGGCATTGGCGTTCGCGCAGGAAGGAGGCGCACCGCCTCCTCCGCCACCACCATCAGGTGGAGGTGATTTTGGTGGAGGAAGCCATCAACCGCCGATGATGCCTCCGCCACCGCAAGGTAGTTTTGGGGGAGATCATATGCCGCCTCCGCCTGGCAGTTCCGGCGGATATCAGGGTGGATATCAGCAACGACCGCCAGAAGGGAACTATCAGCAAGGCGGACAGCAAGGCGGACAGCAAGGCGGATACCAGCAGCGTCCGATGCCACCGCAAGGTGGAATGATGCGCGGAGGTTCGGAACAGGGAATGTATAATCAAAAAGGTTCTCCGCAAGAAATGATGAAAGGGCAAGAAATGATGGGGGGAAAAGAGCAGATGATGCGCCAAAAAGAAATGATGCGCGGAGGGTCGCAACAATCCGGCGGTTCGCGTGGTGGTTCTGAAGGTGGAATGATGCGCGGCGGAGGGGATTTTGGCGGCGATTCTGGATCTGGCAGTCAGTATGGACATGAAGGTGGAGGAGGGTTTGGCGGAGAATCAGGAGGTTATGGTGGTGATGAAGGAGATGACTTTGAGGCGCGCGAGGCGGAAATGCAAAAACGGCAGTTGACTGAAATGAAACGCAATTTGCGCGGTATGGAACAGGGACTCAAAATGATTAAGCAAATGATCGATAAACTTGCGAAACAAAATGTGCCGATTCCGTCAGAATATATGACATTGGTGTCTGATTTAACGCAAGCGCTTGGAGTAGTGAAAGGCGCAACTGAAATGACTGATGATGTGCAAAGTGCTATGGAAGTTATTATGGAACGCGGCGAAGAATTGCGCGATGTAGGTCCGCGTCTCGGTGCGCTTGCGCAATGGCCGATGACTTTGAAACAAGCAGACTCGCAGGTGAAGCGGCTTACGACACAATTTGCGCGCATCAAAAAAAGCAAGACCACGGCGGCATATCCTGAATTAGTCGCCAAAGTTGAGGCGAGTGTCGGAGTCGTCAGCGGCGCGCTCGCGCAAGCAAAAAGCGAGGCATCGGGAGGGGATATTGAGACCGCAATGGAGACCTTGCGCGACGGCGTATTTGAGGGTTCGCAAGATGCGTACGACTCAATGCGCGTGCTTGAAAACATTTCCAATCTTTCACGGGTCGTGAAGCAGGCGGAGAAAGAAATCGCACGGTACGAAAAAGAGGCAACTCGGTATGAAAAGCAACAGAAAGATGTTTCAGCGCTTCGAGGTCTTATCGCAGATATGAAAAGGAAGCTCGCCGAGGTAAAGGGCGTTATGTCTTCTGGAGATGTGGACCACGATGATTTGTTTGAGGTAATGAGCAGCGCAGAAAATATCCGCAACGATGCGGAAGCAGAGCTTCAGCACCTACGAGGCAAACCATCAAGCGTTGAACAGCAGTTCCAGAGCGGTACTGCTGAAAGGGCGGGTGCGGCAATTGGAAAGTCAATTCAGACGCTGAAAAAGAAGTAGTTGTTCAAAAAAAGCGCCAGATGTCTGCAATTCAGACATCTGGTGTTTTTGTGTTCCCTATTTGGAAAAAATCTGCTATTATCTTTCTGTCGCGCCGGTCGGATAGCGGCCATTCCAGGAGACTGTAAATCTCCCGCCCATTGGGCATCGGTGGTTCGAGTCCACCCCGGCGCATTTATGTCTATATCAGAACGAGAAGGCCTCCGTACTTGGATTGAAGTTGACCAAAAGGCGATTAAACATAATTTTGGCATTTTCCGCGGGCTTATTCCGAAAAAGACAAAACTGATGGCGGTAGTGAAGAGCAATGCTTACGGGCACGGGCTCGTGGATTTTTCGCGAGAAATGGAACGGCTCGGCGCGGATTTTCTTGGTGTTGATTCCATAACCGAAGCACGCTCGCTTCGACGCGAAGGAATCAAGATTCCGATTCTCGTTCTCGGTTACACTATGCCGGAGCTTTTTGCCGAGGCGGCTCAAAATGATATTTCTCTTACGGTTTCTTCCTTTGAAATATTTGATACGCTTAAAAAAGCAGAACTCTCAAAACCGTTAAAGATTCATATTAAAGTTGATACGGGGATGCACCGCCAAGGATTTTTGAAAGGCGACCTTCCGAGAGTTCTTTTGTCTTTCCAGCATCCCCGCCTGCCAATCGGCGGGCAGGCAGCATCCAGTGTCCAGCTTCAAGGGTTATATACGCACTTTGCAAATGCGAAAAATCCCGCGTTTCCAAAAGATACCCGCGCTCAAATCGCGGAGTTTGAACAATGGATTATAGCGTTCAAAAAAGCGGGGTTAAAGCCGCTCGTTCACGCCGCAGCAACCGCGAGCACAATGCTCTTTCCAGAAACGCACTATGATATGGTGCGTATCGGCATTGGGCTCTATGGGTTGTGGCCTGCACGCGAAGTGCGGGAGTTTCTGAAAGATAAAATTACGCTCCGTCCGGCACTTGAATGGAAATCAATCGTAAGCGAAATAAAAAAGCTTCCGAGAGGCGCGCGCGTTGGCTACGATTTTGCGGAGATGCTTCAAGAAGATACGACGCTCGCTATTATTCCAATCGGCTATTGGCATGGCTACTCACGCGCGCTGTCGTCAATCGGCCGCGTGCTGATACAAGGGAAAGAATGTAAAGTAGTAGGCCGCGTTTCTATGGATATGCTGACGGTAGATGTAAGTAAAATAAAAAATCTGCGCGTCGGAGATGAGGTTGTGATTATTACGAAAAATCAAAAATCACCGGCGTCTGCCGAAGGCATTTCACTTATCACCGACAGCTCGTGGTACGAGGTGGTTACGCGCCTGAACCCGCTCATAAAAAGGATTTATATTTGACATATAGTCAAAGTCGTGTATACTGTACGACAGTCGAGAAAGGGTTGATTCTACCTTGTGGTAGGACCTTTTTTCGTTTCAAACAGTTCGTTGTCAGTTAAAAACTTAAAACCTATGAGAAAGTTCGGTTACATTCTCGTGGCGCTTATTCTGTTAAATATTGCGCTGTTCAGTGTCAACAAATACCACGACTGGCGTGCCAAAAAGCCCGCCGCCGTGGTATCGGAACAAGCTGTTTCGGCGCCTGTTCGCGCGGAACAGAAAACATATCGGGTGAGCTTTCGAGTTAGCCCTGTTGTGCAGTCCTCAGCAAAAAGTCAGTAAAACAAGAAAAACCAAAAACTAGAAAGAAAGAAAAAAATGAAAACGGAAATGTCAGTTTTCTCAGCAATGTTGTTGTTCGTGTCGGCGTCAGTGTTCGCCCAGCCAGTTGACCTCCCGTCCACGCTCCCGATTACCTCTCCGGAGGTGCTTATCGCGAACGCAAAGCGACTCGTAACGAAGGTTACGGTGAATGTGAACTCGCGTGGGTTCGTGTATGGAACGCCCGGGACGGTTACCTACCTTGAAAAAGGGTATGTGCCGTCGGTGCCGAACCAGCCCGACTTCGGCGAGTTACTCGCCATTGTCTCAACCGCGAATTTCTCGTTTGAGACGAGGAACCCGTTGGACCCGATTGAGGTGCGAGTCGCGTTCCGCGACAAGGGTGGGCGGGAGTTGTTCCAAGGGAACCAGTCGTTCAAGTTAGTAAAGCAATCTGACGGTAATTACGCTTCGCCAACCACAGAAATCAAAGTGCGGATGTGGCCGGCTGGCGATTTGCCTTTGGAAATCGCTGGTGCGGATTGGGCTGAAGTTGCTCTCTTGAATGAACAAGGGGAGACGACGGAGACCCGTTCGCTTGACCGAGACCAGAGGACCGGAAATTTCTTGTTTCCCGTATATCTCGCGGGACAGAAAAATGTTCTCATTATGGCGTTTGACAATCGCGAAGACGGAATTACCGTCAAAGCGGTATACTCGGCGCAAACAGGCGCGAGACAGCCGATACTCGGGCGGTCGGTTACCACATCGGCGACATTGGAGGGTGTGATTGTGGTCAAGCCGGACATCAATTCGGTTACGGTAAACAGAGTTGACGAGCAGGTTGCTCGCGCGTTCAATAACGGAGTGTCGCCTTTAGTGCAAATCAGATTCACTAAAACACTACCTCTCTCTTTCTACGCCGAACATCCAAGCGATGGTGTTGCAAAGGGATTTTGGATTCGTGTCTCATCGACATCGGCAACTTCTTGGACTTATGTTCCAATCGTAAGCGGTCTTTACTCCACCATTGAGTTGGTGTCAGGCATCTACGACATCATCATTGACTGGCCGACCTTCGGAAAACGCCAGCAGTCGTTCAGTAGAGACAGCGGCGGGAAAAGTTAGGGTTTAGTTTGATACACAGTCCCGATTCGTGAAAGCGAGTCGGGGCTTTTCTTTTTTATAAAAGTGCGCTATGATGTTTTAATTATGAGTCAGGATAGGTTAATCAAACTCGCGTGCGCTTCGTGCAAGCGCATAAACTACTGGAGCGAGAAAAACAAGAAAAAAGTGGAGCGCAAGATAACGCTCAGGAAATTTTGTCGTTGGTGCAAAGTCCGGACGGAACATAAGGAAACCAAGAAATAATTTGCAATTGGCCTGTCCCGTATGCTTGTCCTATGGGATGCCGCAAGCGCACGAAGCACAAAGAGACGAAAAAGTAGAAAATGGGGAAGTTATCCCCATTTTTTCTTGTTGTATTCGTATGGACTGGTAGTATAGGTTATATAACTTATCTTTTAGTTTTTATGAAACTGAAAATTAAAGAACGATTGCAGTCTATTCGTCTCCGAGAAAAAGGTTTTTCTGTAAATGAAATTGTTAGGAGAGTTGCGGTTGCGAAGAGTTCGGTTTCAACATGGGTAAGAAATGTTACAATGTCAGATAAAGCGCGGAAGCGACTGCTGACAAAAATAAAATTAGGTCAAGTTCTTTCGGCTGAAAGAAAACGACAAAGAACTCAAGATTTGCTTCTGCGGTATAAAGAACAAGCTTCGACAACTCTTCCGAAAATTAATGATATTTCCGTGGAGCGAATTATATGTGCTTTATTATATTGGTGCGAAGGGCTCAAAAGTATCTCAAAAGGGACTTGCTTTACAAATTCTGATCCAAAATTAATTAAGACATTCCTCACACTCTTGCGACACTCGTTTCCGCTCGATGAAAAGAAATTTCGTCTTTGTATACATTTGCACGAATACCATGATGCTGAGAAACAAATTGCGTTTTGGTCAAAAGTAACTAATATAGATAGGGGGCAATTCATTAAACCGTATCGCAAACCGCATACCGGTAAGCGAATTAAAAAAGATTATCCAGGATGTTTGTCGCTTCGGTATCATAGCAACGATCTTGCCAAACGGCTTTTAATGACTGCGACCGCATTTTTAGAAAAATATGGGCCCATCGGTTAATGGCAAACCAACGGACTCCAAATCCGTGACTGCAGGTTCGAGTCCTGCTGGGCCCGTCAAGATGTCATACCTACTCTCTTAATGAGAGTTTAAGAGAAAATATTCACATGGAGAATGTAACCATTATCTCTAACCTGAAGAATAAGGATTCTAGATCTGAGGATATTGCTTTGGCTAAGCTCCTGGATAAATATTTTCGAACAGAAGTTTTAGATCTCTTTGACGATTCCATATTTTCCAAGAACTCTTTTTTCTTAATAAGGAATGTATGGGGGTGTTTTAACGGCTCGGAACGCATGCTCAAAATCTATCACAACTTTTCTAGAAGAAATATATATCACAACAATCGATTTATTGGAATGGGGGATCAAAAAGGAAAACGATATCTTGTAAAATTGTATAATACAAAATATCAAGTTGTCCCATCATTCAATAACTATGAAAAAGCTTTGCGACAGGATTCAAAAGAATACCTCCTGAAACCAATTTATAGTGGAAGCGGAAAAGGAATCGTATCTGTTCCGACAAACCACCTCAAACAATACTTTGACGCCAAAAAATATATCATTCAGCCAAAGATAAAATTCGCCTCTGAGATTTCTTTCTTTTTTATAGATAATAATTTTCATCACGCGCTCAAAACAAAAGGTGGGCGATGGGATTTAGAATTATATTTCCCAACTGCGGAAGAGTCTTCTTTGGCTTATCAATTCGTTGAGTGGAATCCTATGACTGGTATTCAAAGAATTGACTTCTTGAAAACATACACAAATAAAATACTTCTATTAGAAATTGAGGATTGGTGTCCATATCTTTCTTTGCTTGATGTAAAGGATTTTCCCGTAAGTAACTTTGTATCAGTTGTCGTCAAATCTATACAGGATTCTTTTAATAAAAATTAAGTTTAGTTCACCTGAAAGCCATATCTTACTTGCAAGTAAGATAGAAAAACTGGTTTATTGACACAAAAACACTTGAACTGCAGAAAATATTTTTCTTTGTTCTTTTGGTGTAAACCATTTTATTTCTTTATTCCGCTTGAACCACACCATCTGCCGTTTTGCGTAGCGCCAGATTTCGGTTTTGAGTTTCTCAATCATTTCTGTTTTAGTAAGGAAGCCGCGTAAATAGCGGGAAAGGTAGCGGTACTCAAGCCCTAGCGATTCCATCCGTTTCCACGACAATCCTTTCCGGTGCAACTCTCGGACTTCTTGTATCATCTTATATTCTCTAATTCTCACGAATAAGCGCCTAGATATTTTCTTTTTGAGTTCTGCTGGTGGGAGTATGAGGCCAATCATTCTCATATTCTGCAGAATGTTGGTATGTTGTGATGGAGTGACAGAACCAATGGCTTTTATAATTTCAATCGCGCGAATAAGTCGTCGCGGGTTGTGCTGGTCAATGGTTTTTGCGCGTTGTGGGTCGAACATTTGGAGCAGAGCGAACAATTCAGGGGCCGTCTTTCTCTCTAGTTTTTTGCGGAGTGCGAGGTTTGGAGGTACTTCTGGGATGGCGATATTTCCAAGAAGCGCATCAATATAAAGACCAGTGCCACCGCAGATGATGGGAATTTTGTTGCGCGATTGAATCTGGGAGATCTTTTCTCGGGCGAGCTTCTTATATTCTGCAACCGTGAATTGCTTTTTCGGGTTCGCGATATCAAGCAAATGGTGGTGGACGCCGCGCATTTCTTTTTTTGTGATTTTTCCTGTACCGACATCGAGCCCACGATACACTTGTCGTGAATCGGCGGAAATCACTTCGCCTCTGAATCGGCGCGCGAGCGTAACCGCGAGCGCGCTTTTCCCGCTCGCAGTCGGTCCAACAATGACTAGAATCTTAGATTCAAGATTCATGAAGTATGGTTTATAAAAACAAAATTGCCGGAGGAGAGAGTCGAACTCTCATGATGTTGCCATCGCGGGATTTTGAGTCCCGTGCGTCTGCCGATTCCGCCACTCCGGCGTACCGCAATTATACACAATTTTATTCCCCTGTCTTTTTTTCTTCGTATGCTATACTGCTTATTATCTTATGAATCTAGCAGAAAGTTTTCAGAACAATGCGATATTTTGGATTGAGACGGACAAGATAAAGCCGAACCCGTTTCAGCCGCGCCGCGAGTTTGACCCCGAGAAACTACGCGACCTTTCCGAATCCATCCGCGCATACGGCGTACTTCAGCCACTTGTCGTCACGCGGAAAGAAACAGCGAAAGATGACGGCGGCATTGCCGTGGAGTACGAGCTTTTAGCGGGTGAGCGTCGTTTGCGCGCATCAAAACTTGTTGGGCTTCCTCATGTGCCGGTCTTAATCCGCGCGGGGGAAAACAGCGACCGCGAAAAGCTTGAGATTTCAATTATAGAAAACCTCCAGCGCGAGGACTTGAACGCCGTGGAGCGCGCACGCGCGTTCAAGCGGCTCGCCGAGGACTTCGGCTTCAAACACCACGAAATCGGCACGCGTGTTGGCAAAAGCCGCGTGTATGTGACCAACACGATGCGGATTTTGGATTTACCCGATGAGATTCTGGATGCTGTCTCAAGCGGCGTTATAAACGAAGGGCACACTCGACCTCTTTTGATGTTGGTAGACCGCCCAGAAGAGCAGCTGGTTTTGTTTAAGGAAATCTCGGTGAAGAAAATCACGGTACGCGAGGCGGAGGAAACGGCACGCAAGATTGCGGTTGACCGCGCGCGGAAGAAAGATGTCGCCATAGACCCGGAGCTCGTGGTAATTGAAGGCAAACTCCGCGAATCTCTCGGAACGCGCGTGCATATCTTGAAGCGCGAAACCGGTGGCAAAATTCTGATTGACTTCTTTTCAACAGACGACCTGCTCGCCATTTTGGCGATGCTTGAATCAAAAGAAAAGCGAAGCCCATCCGAAATGATTGACCGCCATCTTGCGCGCATGAAAGCAGAAAAGCCGCCGGTAGCCCAAGAAAATGGCGAAGAAGGCGAGCCGCCAGTCGCGATTCCTCCTATACCAGTGGAACCACAAGAAGACGAAGAAACCCTCTACTCCGTCCGCAATTTTACGGTTTAATCACATCGGCAACCAAAAATGGCCGCTGGTTTTCTTTTTATCTATCTGCTTTTTCTCGCCAAAATAACGAGTAGAACAATAGCGATAGCCATTAGACCATAAAGAATGTATAGTTTTGTCATAATTTATTTTTTACTTTTTCCTTTTATATAAATGCCAAAAGAAATAAACATGATCGCAAGTACTGCGCCAATGAGATAGAAATTAACCAATGCATTATTTACATCAATATTCTCCATAATTTATTCTTTAGCTAATAACACGCTTAAAAACCAAAATAAAAGAGCCAAAACTAATCCTATGATTACCGCGTTAAAATTAATCGTTTGTTCAATTAGTTGTCCAACAAAAAGCGATGCAAAAAACACTTGCGCGACATCGCGGCTAATGGCGCTGGCGATTCCTGGTTTTACAAAAGAAGCACACAACATATCTCTTTTATTCCTTAATGGTAGCATCTTGTCTTTGTGTGTCAATCTATAGATTTTCTGCTAGTATGGCGGAATGTCTGGACAAGAACACATTCGCAATTTTTGTATTATCGCTCACATTGACCACGGCAAGAGCACCTTGGCGGACCGGTTGCTGGAAATAACGGGAACGATTGAAAAACGCAAGATGCGCGCGCAGGTGCTTGATTCTATGGACCTTGAGCGCGAGCGCGGCATAACCATAAAGATGACGCCTGTGCGGATGAATTATCGACTCCATGAGACCGACTATGTACTCAACCTCATAGATACGCCTGGGCATATTGATTTTTCGTACGAAGTGTCCCGCGCCATAAAGGCGGTTGAGGGCGCGGTGCTTTTGGTAGATGCGACACAGGGCGTGCAGGCGCAAACCATTACCGTGCTTTCCGCGGCGCGCGAAGCGGGGCTCGCCATCATTCCCGTGGTGAATAAAATTGATTCAGCGCTTGCGCGCATTCCCGAGACGAAAAAAGAAATCGCGCTTTTACTCGGATGTTCCGAAGAAAGTATTCTGGAGGTTTCCGGAAAAACAGGGCAAGGAGTACCGGAGCTTTTGCAGACGATTATTGAAAAAGTCCCGTCGCCGAAATCCACCGCCAGTGATCACAACTTTTGCGCGCTTATTTTCGACTTCAAATATTCCAGCCATGCGGGCGTTGTGGTATATTGCCGTGCATTTGACGGCACAGTTGCGAAAGGCGCACGATTGAAGTTTGCCGCTGCAGGAAAAGAATTTACTGTGATAGAAGTCGGCACCTTTTCGCCGGAAGAAACGCCGGCGGAGTCGCTATCGGCGGGAGAAATCGGTTACATTGTAACTGGCGTGAAGGAACCGGGCGTTGCGTCCGTCGGCGATACGGTTGTTGAAGCGAGAGGTTCGTTATCCGCGCTCCAGGGCTATGCGCGCCCGAGCCCCGTCGTATGGGCGAGCTTTTTCCCAGAGAGTGGCGACGAGTTTGACCCGTTGCGCCACGCGCTCGGCCGCTTGCGGCTCTCGGATTCCGCGTTTACTGCAGAGGAGGAAACATCTGGGGCGCTCGGCCGCGGATTCCGCTGCGGATTTTTGGGAATGCTCCATCTTGAAATCATTTCCGAGCGCCTGCGGCGCGAGTTTAATGTAAAATTGGTGGTTACGCACCCGTCTATTGCGTACGAGGTGGTTACGGCACGCGGTAAGACCATTACGGCATACACGATTATGCAATTTCCAGACCACGGAGAGATTGATACAGTGCGCGAACAATGGGTGTCGGCAGAGCTCCTTTCTCCGCCCGACTATCTTGCTCCCATTATGCTTCTTTTGAACAAACACGAGGCGGCGGTGGGCGAGACCGAAAATATCGGCAACCGCCTTGTGGTTCACTTTGAAGCGCCCCTACGCGAGCTGATGCGCGGATTTTTTGACGAACTCAAGAGTGTGTCTTCGGGCTTTGCTTCTTTATCGTACCGTTTGCTTTCGGAATTGCGCAAAGCGGATGTGGCGAAATTAGAAATTCTGGTTGCCGACGAACCAGTGCCGGCGTTTGGGCGCGTTGTGGCGCGGCGCAGAGTGGAAGAGGATGCGGAGACGGCGGTTGAGAAATTATCAAAAATTCTCCCGCGCCAGCAGTTTGAGCTTAAAATCCAGGCGCGTGTTGATGGAAAGATTATTGCTTCGCGCCGTCTCTCGGCGCTTCGCAAAGATGTAACGGGCTACTTGTACGGCGGAGACCGCACGCGGAAGATGAAGTTGTGGCAACAGCAGAAAGAAGGCAAGAAGCGACTCAAAGCGAGCGGACGTGTAGTGATTCCGTCGGAGGCGTTTGTGAAGATGCTTCAGTGATTTTATCGGAATATCGGCGTATAGAGCAGTATCATTGAGATGATAATCATGAAGCACACGACTGCCCAGATCGCGCTGATTATCTTTTTGTGTTTTTTGTTGAGTAACATAGAATGTATTGTATCATATGCAACGATTTCAAACAAAAAAACGCATCCGCGATTTTCTTTATTCGCCGATTGCTCTTCTGTTGTTGCTTGCGCTTATAATCTTCCTTTCACGCGCCGCGTTGGGGGCGTTTGTAGAATACCGTGAAGCCGCGCGCGCGGAAGGGTTAAGTGCGGCGCGCGCGGGAGAGCTTGCCGCGCAGGAAGAGCTGCTTAGAGAGAACGCCACGCTTTTTGGGAGCGCGCGCGGAGCGGAACAGGAGATACGTGAGAAACTGCGTATGGCTAAGCCCGGCGAAGAGGTGATTATGATTGTGGATGACCCAGCGACTCAAGATGGCGATGTGATGTTAAACAGCGCTTCATGGTTGGATAAACTAAAGCGCTGGCTTTTTGGAGAGTGATGCGGGTAGCGAGAATCGGACTCGCGTCTCATGCTTGGGAAGCACGCATATTACCACTATACTATACCCGCGCTTATGCTATGCTAGCAGATATGAAAAACATAATCATCTACTCAACCCCGACTTGCGTCTATTGCAACGCGGCGAAAAAGTTTTTTGCCGAAAATGGTACTGTGTTCACCGAATACAATGTTGCGAGCGATATGCAAAAAAGGCAGGAGATGATAGAAAAGAGCGGTCAGATGGGTGTGCCGGTGATTACTGTCGGTTCGCGAGTGATTGTTGGGTTCAATAGGCCCGTGCTTGAAGAGGCGCTCGCCAATTAGTAATCTCCCCCTCGTAGTTCAATGGATCAGAACTTCTCACTCCTAACGAGAGGATGCAGGTTCGATTCCTGCCGAGGGGATGCTATACTATATCTTATGACTCCAGAAGAAAAAGCGTTGATTGTAAAAACTGCGGAGTTGGTGAAGGAAAATAACATTATACTGCGCAAGATGCGGCGCGCTTCGCGCATTGGCACGGTTCTCCATATTTTTTATTGGCTAATAGTTATCGGATTATCTTTTGGCGCGTATTATTTTATAGAACCCTACATCGGTCAACTTCAAGGTATCTACCAAAAAATTCAAGGTGATGTGGACAATGTCCGCGGTGCCGCAGATACTATTGGCGATTTCGGGAAGTTGTTGCAGTGAGAATGGTGCCGAGGCCCAGAATTGCACTGGGGACCTACCGCTCTTCAGGCGGACGCTCTGCTAACTGAGCTACCTCGGCTCTGCTTTTATCTTATCAAAAACACCACCAGATGTCTAAATTGCAGACATCTGGTGGTGTTGTGAGAGAAGATTTTGTTAATTACTTTTCACCTTCAGCTTCGTCTGACGGTCTTTGTCTATTTTCGGGAGTTTGATGATGAGAAGGCCATGCTTTTCGGAGGCCTCTGCCGCCTCCACATCAATTTCTTGCGGCAAAAGAACCGTGCGGGAAAATGAACCCCAGTAGAGTTCTTTGTGAAAAAAGTCCTCGGTTTCCACCTCGTGCGATTCCTCGCGTTTACCCTTGATGGTTACCATATCGCGCGTAATGGAAAGGTCTAAGTCCTCGGGCCGCACGCCTGCGACCATCGTTTTAAGCACGATGTCGTCCGGCGTTTGATAGACATCTACCGCCAACTCACCCTCCTCGCTTTCGGATAGAAGTTCTTCCTCGGGTTCGGGCTTCAGTTCTCTCCCGCCTTTTTTTGGCGTGAGCTTGCGCGCAGGTTCTTTTTCCGTTTCTTCCGGAACCGAAGCGCCCGTGAGCCTTTCAAAAAATGAAAGTTTGCGAACCATAGTATTTATGAAAGTATTCTAGCATAGTCAGTCAAGCGAGTAATCCACAGGGTACGGTATTATCTGGTGCCTATTTTTTTAACTTTTTCAAACACCACAAGCACGACGATAATCGTTGCCCACGCGATTGCAAATGCGGTGATAAGCGAGCGATTGGTCTGTGAATTTATAATTAGGTTAAACCCGGCGTGGAGCGCAGTTGCAACAACGAGACCGATGACAATCGCAATGTCGCGCGTTTTTCTACCTTTGTAAAAATAAAACGCGCCAAATGCGCCGATTAAACTGGATGCGGCGATATGGAGGAGTGTTGCGCCGATGAAACGCAGGTTCCCCGTGAGCAAGCTTTTCGCAATGTCGCCGTTTGCAAGCGGCGCGATGAGGAAAAGCGTGTTTTCAAGCGCTGCAAAACCGAGTGCCGCGGTTAGCATATAAATCATATCATCAACCGGTTCGTCGCATACTTTCCTGCGGAGCGCGGTGAAGTACGCGAATCCGAACTTAAACACTTCTTCAACAATTGCCCACAAAATAAGCGTGACGGAAAAAGCGAGCCCCATACCAATAATTGAACGCTCCGTAAAATAAGCGAGAAGCGCCGCCGCCATTCCGCCGAAAAAAGTTAATATAATCGCGCCGCGCGGCTCTGGATGCAGGCGGTCTTCTTTCAGCCAGAACCAAAGCCACAAGAGGGCGGGAAGAAACCCGCCGAGGAACGCAAACAATAAAGTGGAAGCAGACATATTATTTTGTTGGCCAACTCTCTACTATCAGTAAATTTTTGTTTTGTATTAAACCCCAGATTTCCTCGGTAATGAACGGCATAAAGGGATGCAGGAGCTTGAGCGCGTTTTCCAAAAGATAATGTAGGGTTGCGCCTCGCCCTGGCATTTTCTTGCTTTCTTCAATAATATCGTCAGCGAGGCGATGCCAGATGAAGTGGTATATTTTCTCGGCGGCGAGATGGAAGCGAAAGCTCTCCATATCGTTGGTTATATCCTGCGTTATTATACCGAATTCCTTCTGGAGCGCCTCGTCTACCGCGCCGGTTCGTTCGCGCGCAAGTATATAGCGCGCGACATTCCACACCTTATTCGCAAAATGCTTGTACCCCTTTATTTTATTTTCAGAAATGTTGGTATCCGTCCCCGGCGTGTTACCGATAATAAGCGCCATGCGCGCAGCGTCTGCGCCAAATTTTTTCGCAACATCAATCGGGTCAATTCCGTTGCCGAGCGTTTTTGAGAACTTCCGCCCTTGCGCATCGCGCACCATTCCGTTCAAGTAGACAGTGCGGAAAGGGACAACTCCGAGCGCATATTCCGACATTAAAATCATTCGCGCAACCCAAAAGAAAAGAATATCCGAGCCGGTTTCAAGTACATCAGTCGGGTGATAATTCGCCAAATCGTTTTCCGGTCCGGGTTTACCCGCCGTAGCCGTCTCGGCGAAGGCGGACCAACCAAGTGTGGAAAAAGTCCATAGCCCCGATGAGAACCAAGTGTCCAATGTGTCCTCTTCTCCGTCAATCGGGATTTTGTGTCCATACCAAATCTGGCGCGAGATGCACCAATCGCGCAGGTTCTCTATCCAATGAAAATAGGTTTTCGTAAAGTGCTCTGGAATAATTTTTATTTCGCCTTTTTCCACGGGCTCGCGCATCAGTTCTTTGAGCGTCTTTCCGCCGCGCGCCGGTATTGGCGTGTTGACGCTGACGAACCACTGGAGCTTCGGAAGCGGCTCAATAATTCCGCCCGTGCGTTCCGCAGTCGCGATGTTGTGTGTTATGTCTTCTTCTTTTTCCAAAAGCCCTTTTTCTTTGAGCCATGCAACAACAATCTCACGCGCTTCAAATACTTTCTTATCTTCTACCAACGCGCCTGCGTTCTGCATTCGCGCATACTCGTTTATGATGATGTGGCTTTTATCTAAACCGTGCCGTTCGGAAATGTCCCAGTCAATTGCGCTGTGCGCGGGCGTTACGCCGACAGCACCAGTGCCGAATTCAGGGTCAACTATCGCGTCCCCAACTATTTTTATAGAAAGCGGTATGCCGGCAAAATCAGCTATTTCAAATGTTTGCCCAATATACTTTTTCCACTTTCCGTCCGGATATACCGCAACAGCAACATCTCCAAGTTTTGTTTCTGGGCGTGTCGTCGCAATCGGAATAGGGAAGTCCTTTGTGTAACGGAATGTATATAATTTTGTCTTTTGCTCCGCATAAACGACTTCATCGTCAGAAATAGTGGTCTGTCCTTTCGGGTCCCAATTGACGATACGGTTTCCGCGATAAATCAGCCCGTCATCGTGCATCATCTTAAACATCGCGCGTACAGCGTTCGTTCGTTTTTCATCAAGCGTAAACGCCTCGCGCGACCAATCGCAGGACGCACCCATTACCTTTATCTGCGACACAATCGTGTCGTGGCTTTCTTTTGCAAACTTTTCTACGCGATTCAAGAATTCCTCTCGCCCGAGGTCATGGCGCGATTTCTTTTCTTTTTTATAAATATCTTTCTCAACGCGCGATTGCGTGGCAATTGCGGCGTGGTCGGTGCCTGGGAGCCAGAGCGTTTTAAACCCGCGCATCCGTTTATAGCGAATCATAATGTCTTGGATTGTCAACATAAGCGCATGCCCCATATGCAATACGCCAGTCACATTCGGCGGGGGCATAACAATGGAAAATCTGGGGGCTGGATGCTGGAATCTGGAAGGAAGGTTGTCGGGGTTGAAGAAGCCACTGTCCTCCCAGAGCTTATAGATGCGCTCTTCGGTCTCGGTGGGCTGGTAGGGTTTGGTAAGCTTTTCTGGCAACATATCCTTCTATACTAACAAGAAAAAACCCGCTTCGCATTTTTTATCAACAGACGGAGGATTGACATAGCCAGTCCATTTGCTAATATGTAAGCATTACGACGAAAAGGGGCCCGAACGGTTAATTACCTAAGGCCCCCTTTTCTTTTTGTACCCATATAAAATTTTCATTTTATGATCATTCTACTTGAATCAAACAGTGTTCCACATAATAACTCCTCGTGCAGATAATTCTTCTTTTAATTTTGGGATTTCTGTTTCTAAGCTTTTAATTTCTGCATCAACTTGATTTAACGGCGTCCCCCTTTCATTGTATTGTCGAGCTAATTCTATACCTCCATGAGGTAGTAATTCCAACAAATGGAGATATTCTCTTTGCGGTTTTTTTAATTTGTTTATATGTAGCATGTGTTTGGTTTAAGTCTGTTCTCCACCATCAAGTCTTCTTCTGCGTCCATCAAGGCTTTCGTCTTGATATATCCAGTATAAAGTACCGGCAACGCTCTGTTTATAACCAAGTAATTCTTGTGCCGATTTTGATAAACTTGTTTCTTTTCCGTTCAGTTTTATTTTATTATTTGAGAGAACCCCGGCTTTTATAGAAGGATCTCTGGAATAAATAATTTCCGACCCTACAGGAATACTGTATTTTTTGAAATCAAATTTTGATCTTATCTTTTTCTTTTCCACCACCTCTTTTTTCTCTTCCTCTGTAGAATTAGTAAGAGAATCTTGTAAGGATTTCGGGGTAACATCTTTGATTTCAATTTTCTTTAGTGCCACAATCACCCTTTCAGGATCTATTTTAAAAAATTCTCGTTGATCTCGTACCCTCCTGTCTGCAAAAAGTTAGTGGAGCCACTGTTCGTCTTTTTGCGAATCCCTCACTTCACTTGCATAATAGACTTCAAAAGGCAAGGGCACACCTGATGGTCGGTTTAAAGAGCGTATTCTCTCGTGAAGATTTGAAGTTCTGCCAACCTTTACATATCCCGGCATAGCTTCGTTTATAAGTACATAAATTATTTCATTCATATTTTTGTTCTGACATCATAGCATTTTTAGCCCATCAAATCCATGCACCAGATGTTTGCCGCCTATCAACATCTGGTGCTTGAATATGAGCCGTTTTGACAACAATTTGACAACAAACGGTGGTGTGGATAATCCGCTTGACTTATACCGAGCGTTCGCTATACTCTGTGATAAGAAGTAAGACCTCTCGCGTTGGGTTACCGGATGGTGACCCGTTAAAGCGAGGGGCTTTCTTTTTTAAGAAAACAGTAGTTTTTCCTCAACGATCTTGTGTTTGATGATTTCGTAATATCCGTAATCGCCCCGTTCATATTTGCGAAATATCGCCCATGAAATAAAATCAACTGCTTGGAGTGATTTGTTTTCGTGCGACGAGTGTAACTCTACCGTGAATGTTCCATCGCGACGCTTTTTTATAGAATCGCTCAAATAGCGGACGAAATTCTCTTTCAAGTGTTTTTTGGTATCTTTTGCGTCAATAAATACATGGAGCGGTTCTTTAGGCACCAGTATTTCCTTATTGTGTAGCCGATCAAGAAGGACATTTGCCGTGTAATTGTACAGGTAGTTCTTTTGGTTTTGCAAATCTACATATACTTTTTGTTTATTCAATATAACGCAAAGCACTTTGAGATCAGGCACACCACCGAGTTGCTGTAACACCCGTTTTCGGGTGATGTCTTTTTCGTGAGACGCGTGCAGTTCGCCGAGCCGTTTATACTTCTTTTTGAGTGTCCGCCACACGCGCTTTACCACTCGTTCCAACGCGCGTGCGTCTTGCGTCATGGCGATGGTGAAGATAAACCATTTGCTTGATTTTTTCTTAAAACCGAGGTCGCCGCTCTCGTCTAAGAATATGTAAGCCATAATTCCTAAAATCCTAGCATTTTTTGATGCACAAAAACAGGTTGGCAGATTTGCGTTCAGTTATTTCTTTCGCCGACTCTTGCCGTCCCGTCAGCGCGGAGGGGGCGTGTTATACGCTGAAGCCCTTCGACTCCGCTCATGGCAGTCGCATAAGATGCAACTGCAATCATCAGCGCGTTGTCGGTCGTGTGCTGGATTTCGGGAATGAGGAGTTCAATATGTTCTTCCGTTCCGAGTTTCCGAAATTCGGAACGGATGTGCGTGTTTGCAATGACCCCGCCAGCGACGATGAGTGTCTGCGCTCCGTATTCGCGAAGCGCTTTTTTTGTTTTTGATACGAGTACTTCGGTCACGGCGTCTTCAAACTCTTTTGCGATTTCACAAACAACACCCGATGTTTGAAGCCCATCAACATCGGGTGTTGGGAGGGGGCCGATTTTTTTCAGCAAATACAGCACGGCGGTTTTGATACCAGAAAAAGAAAAGTCGTAGTCTGGAGAGTGGAGCATCGGTCTCGGAAGTGCGAACGGAGGCGAGGAGCTCGCCGAGGTTCGCACACCTTCGGCTAATCGCGAAATCTCCGGTCCGCCTGGGTAGGAAAGTCCGAGCAGGCGCGCCACTTTATCAAACGCTTCGCCGACTGCGTCGTCTCGCGTTTCTCCAATCAGCCGATATTTTCCATAGCCCTCCATCAAATCCAATTCCGTATGCCCACCGCTTATCAAAAGTGCAAGCGCTGGAAAGTCAGGGGCGAGTAGTTGATAATCGCCTTCTAGGCGACCCGCCGATGAGGCGGGTTCATCTTTTCTGCGCAGCAGCGCCGAAAAAATGTGTCCTTCCATATGATTCACCGGAATAATTTGCACACCCCATTTTTTCGCGAGCTCTTGTGCAAACGAAATACCCGCCCACAAGCACGGCTCAAGACCAGGACCGTAGGTAACGGCGATTGCATCAATCGCCGGTTTATCGTTCTCCAGTTTTGCTTCCTTCAAGACTCTTTCCAAAATCACCGGTAAGTTTTTTATATGCTCCCGTTTCGCCAAGTTGGGAAAGACGCCCCCGTACGGCGCGTGAAGCGCAGCTTGCGAGAGCGTAATGTTTGCGCGAATTACGATGTCCGCGCTCTCAGGAGGTCCATCTGCTTCTATAATACAAACGGCCGTCTCATCGCAAGATGTTTCTATGCCTAAAATAACCATACAAACTACTCTAACACGATGCGTAGAAGCGTCGCTAACCCGCGAATGCCGTCGAACCAGCGGATTTTTTTACCTTCCTGGAACGCGCGCGGCGCGTACGAGATAGGCGCTTCAATTATTTTCTTTTTGTTTTTGAGGAGTCGCGCCGTGATTTCCATTTCAATTTCAAATCCGTTGCTTGCTAGGTTAAGCGAGCGGAATAAGTCGGTGCGCATAATTTTGTAGCACGAATAAGTGTCGGTTAGATGCGCGCGGAAAACGAGATTGACGCATTTCGTCAGGAGCCACGCGCCCAGTACATAATGCGCATAACCGCGGCCAGTTGGCGTTAGGTTCCGCGAGCCGTAGAGCGCGTCCGCGTCGGGACTATTTTGCAGTTCTGCAAGTAGTGCAGGAATTTCTTCCGGCGCATATTCCGCATCCGCGTCTTGCGCGATTGTGTACAGGCCATGCGCGCGGGCAAGGCCCGCGCGCATGGCCGCGCCCTTCCCGCGGTTTTGCGTATGCGAAATGAGAATGATTTTCTGGAGAAATTGCGCAAGCACGGCGGCAGTACCGTCAGTTGAGCCGTCATTCACTACGATAATTTCAAGCGCGCCTTTTGGAAATGAAAGTGCGATAAGCCGCGCCAATACGCGAGCGATGGTTTTCTCCTCGTTGTATGCTGGCACGATGATTGAAAGCAACTGGTTCATTATCGGCGCGTAAAAATAATAATCCGACCGTCGGCAAACACAGGCGCCCACTGCGGGTCTTGCACGCGCGCGATGAGAAATTTTTGTCCCCACGGCGTTGCGTCTCTTTGTGAAAACACAATCGCATTAAAGTTATAGCGTGCGAGCGCTTCTTTCCATTTTTCTTCGTTTTCCTGCATTGGGATGTATTCATTTTGGAAAAATGCCGCAGGGTACGCTTCAGGACGGTTGTCTACAAACACTTTTTCTCGTGGAAATAGATGAAAAATAAGATATCCGCCGATGTCGTAGTTATTGAAATAAGGTCCTTGGATTTTGTTTTCGCGCAGAAAATTCTCCGCAGCACTGTTGCCAGATTCAAGCCCGATGCCGAATGTTCGCCAGTATGGGAATTGGCGCGGTATGGAAAATATAACAAAAAGTGCGAAAATTAGTACAGCGCAAAACGCCGCACTCTGCTCCAATTGTATATGCGCTCCGCGGTTTTTCCACGCACCTGTAATATTTTCTGAAAGTATTGGAATAAGAAAAAGTCCGAAGAGCGCAAAGTTCCGTGTCGCAAACACAGCAAGCGTGCCGACGCCAGCCATAACAAAAAAGTGCGCGAGATGAAACTCTGCGCGATTTTTTATAAGCACAACAACATAAGATAGTACAAGCAGTGCGAGCGCGATTTGAAATATAAGAAAGTTCGGATTGTGCATGCCGAGCTGTTCCAAAAACCAAACCGATTGATTTTCCGCAATTCGGTACCCGTAATTTTCAAAAATACCTGCGGCTTCAGTAATGGCACGGTAACCAAATGGGTTTACAAACATCGCCGCAAGTGTAGTTCCAAATACAGCAAATAGACGCAAAAAAGCAATGCGTTTTTGTAAAAGCGCTTCTACCAAAAACGCGCCAACCAAAAGCGGTCCCAGCAGAAAATATATATGCGTATTTACCCAGAATATTTCCAGAAGCGGCAAAAGCCAAAGGGTTTTGGTGTGCGCGCTACGCGAAGCGCGCGATAGTACGAAAAAAAATAATCCGGCAAAAAGATAGCTCCAGACCTCTGGGCGAATCTCGGTCCGTTCACCAAGGAGAGGGATTGCAAGAAGCGCAACAAAACCAATGATGCCCCATTGCGCGCGTCCGCGCGATGCAAGGAGAAATACAGCGAATGCGGAAAAAGAAAGTAGAATAAAAAAAAGCTGTACCGCCGGAAATCCACCGAGTTTATACGCGAAGTAAAATAGCGCGCCACTTGCAAAGTGGTGGTTTAAAACAGGAAAATCCGGATTCGTGTACGAGTAGTAGTTTTTGGAAAGAACAGCTGAGTCCTTAAACATTATTTCTCCGTTTTTGATGTGCCTCCCGATGTCGGCTGTAGTTAAATCAATTTTATGCGTAAGGAAAAATCCATATAAAGCAAACAGCGACACCAAAAGCACCATCACTGCCGCGTGTTTTTGCATCCAAAATACAAACGGCCGCTCCCCATTTTCCGGTTTCGGTTCAAGGAGTTCTATGAGATTCATTGACCCCACCGGGATTCGAACCCGGGTTTCAAGCTTGAAAAGCTCGCGTCCTAGGCCAGGCTAGACGATAGGGCCGTGCGAAAAGCATAACACTTTTTGAGAAAATCTCAAAAAATGATATAGTTAAAAAATTGCGATGGAAGGGTACCGAAGTGGTCATAACGGCACCGACTCGAAATCGGATGTGGGCGCAAGCCCAACGTGGGTTCGAATCCCACCCCTTCCGCCATGCGAGTTTTTGATATAAACTCGCGTCAGTATGGGCGGTTAGCTCATTTAGCAGAGCGCCTCGTTGACGTCGAGGAGGCAATAAGTGCAATTCTTATACCGCCCATTTATTTCCCATGCAAGTATAAATAAACATCCTCCAGCGCTTTGACGGCGTCGCCCGCGGCAATGTTGTTTTGGTGGTATAAGCCGTCGGTGCAGTCACCGGCTGCCCAAACGCCCTCTATACTCGCGCGTTGCGTCTTCGAGTCAGTAATAATTTGATTATAGTGGTTTCGCTTCACAATCTCCGCAACGAAATCCGTCGCGGGGGTTGAGCCGATTTCTACAAAGACGCCTTCCACTGCGAGCGATTGTTCCACGCCAGTTGTTTTGTCTTTGTATATAATTTCTTGAACGAACTTTTCGCCTTTCACTTCAGTAATGTCTGCATTTTTAATGACGCGTGTTTTTGGGTTCGCAAGCACGCGCTCAACAATAATCTCATCTGCCTTAAATGAATCGCGTCGATGAATAATAGTAACCGTCGGGCAGTAGGCGAGGAGCTGTGCCGCGGTTTCAAACGCCGCATTGCCGCCGCCTATAACTGCCACATTTTTCCCCGCAAACACAGGTCCGTCGCAAGACGCGCAGTAGGTGATTCCTTTATGCTCTAGCCGGTCCGCGCCTTTTGCTTGCAGTTTTCGGCGCGCGCTCCCTGTTGCAACAAGGACCGCGCGCGCGTCATATGCACCCGCGTCGGTTGTAATGCGAAAATCCGCGCCATTTTGCGCGACATGCTGTACCCATTCGCCGTCTTGTATCGTAACCGTATCGGCTATGTACGCGCGCAGGTGCACTTCCAGATTTTTCGCCAGTTCCGCGCCGTCCAACCGCACCGTTCCTATCCAGTTTTCAATACCAGTAGAAACGCTACTCTGCCCGCCCCAGTCCTTCGTAATAAAAACCGTCTTCAATTTCTTCCGCGCCGCATACACTCCTGCCGCCACGCCAGCCGGTCCTCCGCCAATAATAGCTAAGTCGTAAGTCATAGAAAAAGTATAACATGAAAGCAAATCAAAAAATGAATATGATATACTTTTACTCAAGCCGGTAGGATGGTTCCGTTGTCGGACTTGGTATTCCGACTGACGAGGGTTCGAATCCCTCTACCGGCTGTACGAGAGTGTTATCCACAGAACAACTTGACACAAAATAAGCGTTTGCTATACTCACTGCATACCAAGTCCGGCGATGGCATTCTGTGCTTTCGTCAGTTGGATAGAAAACACCGCCCGCAAGGGCGGTGTTTTCGTTTTCCCACCGCCTATTGAAATAGGGCTTTATAGGGCCGTATGTTACGGACGAGTACAACAACTTGACAAGATATATATCTTATGCTAGGCTAGTAGTGAAAGTTCTTTGGTAAAAAAATCAATAACGAAAGGAAAATTATGAGTGAATTCTACTCATCCGTCCGTGAAGCAGTATCGCTCCCCGAATATGTGGACAGAAGGCAATCCCTCTTCAATCTCGTCGAAATATGGAAGCAAAAGGCCCCTGTCGTCAACGAAGTACTCCTTGGACGCTACACCTTCGAACAAGTTGTGGAGCCGCTCGTGAAGGAGAACCTACGCATTCGTTTCCCGTACTTCCATAACAATGCGTGTTGCTCGAAGAAGTATCAGCGCGAAGCGGAGAGCACCACAGAACACCTCAAGAATGTCCTGTCGCTCGACGACTGGATTATCATGGGCCGCATTCCGAGCTACATACACATGGCCTCACCCGTGAGGTTTCCTAAGTTCCAGTTCGGCATGACGTTCTTGATTCCGGTGATCGCTGCCATGGTGATCTTCGCGATCGGCTACTACAGCGAGACACAGATCAACAAAGCGGTCTTCAATCTGGGAATGAATCTGGGAATGTTCCTCACTTTCCTGAAGTGGGGCATCCTCGGCGGTCTCGGCTTCGCTTCGTTCCAACTCTTGCTGAGTGCACCGATGTATTATAGCAGCCGACGAGACCTCGCACGGCAGGTGTTAGTGAAAGCGCAGTTCCTCGATCGCACCCTACGCGAAGCTGGACTGGTGTCATGTTAGGTGGATTTGGAAATACCATCTAACTAAAACCCGCGATCTGAAATATGGTCGCGGGTTTTTCTTTGTCTATTCTCTAATTCTCACGAATTAGTCCCTACAAATATTTTGCAAAATACTTGGATAGAGAGGCACCAGATGTCTAAATTGCAGACATCTGGTGCCAGAAAGAAAAACGCAAGCGAGCATAGTCCCGTGTCCGCGACCTTGCGGAGGCGAGGCGGCACGGTTTGTCAACGACCCGAGTCCACCTTAGGCGGACGAGGGCTCTTGACAACGCCGAGCCGAGCAGAGCAACTCGCCGCGCTGGCGGCGGGTATGCGTGTTCGGACACGGGAGCTATGCGAGCGCCCTTTACTTCTTCGCCCGTCTTAGAAACGCAGGCACAGAACCCCAGTCGTCGTCTTCGCTAGCGGACCCTTTTTTCTCGTCCGACTTTGTTTCTTTGGTAATAATGGAAGCAGATGCAGAAACCGTGTTCTGCTTCCCGCGCTTGTCGTCGTCTGCGCCGCTATTCATAAGTCCGGTAAAAAGCGATTTGCGCGGCAGTGCGCTTTCTGGAAAGCCAGATGCAATGACTGTAATTTTAATTTCGCCTTTCTTTAGCTTTTCATCGCGGATGGTGCCGAAAATCACTTTGGCATTCGGGTCTATTGATTCCGTAATAATCTTTGCGGCCTCTTGTATTTCAAACATCGTGAGGTCGTCGCCGCCCGCAATAGAGAAGAGCACGCCCTTCGCGCCGTTGATGGACACTTCAAGAAGCGGGGAATTGATGGCGGCTTTCGCGGCTTCCTCGGCGCGTTTGTCGCCGGTTGCGCTCCCTATGCCCATAAGCGCCGAGCCAGCATTTTCCAAAATCGCACGAATATCTGCAAAGTCCAAGTTGATAATACCCGGCGTAGTAATCAAGTCAGAAATTCCTTCCACGGCTTGCCGGAGCACTTCGTCGCAGGTGCCGAACGCGGCTTTGGCGGTCGTGTCTTTGGTGATGGAAGCGAGCAAGCGGTCATTCGGAATGATAATAATTGCGTCAACGCTCTTACGGAGTTCTTCAAGCCACTGCTCCGCAATTTTCATTCTCTGCGAGCCCTCAAAAAAGAACGGCTTAGTCGTTACCGCGACAGTAAGCGCACCGAGTTCTTTCGCGGTTTTGGCTACCATGGGCGCGGCGCCGCTGAAAGTGCCGCCGCCGAGCCCGCCAGCAATGAACACCATATCCGCGCCTTTCGTCGCTTCCTGTATTTCTTCTTTCGTTTCTTCAACGGCGCGCTTGCCCACTTCAGGATTCATACCGGCGCCCAACCCGCGCGTAACATTCTTTCCAATATGGATTTTCTTTTTGGCGAGCGTGTTATGCAGGTCTTGCGCGTCTGTGTTGATTGCGACAAACTCAACTCCTTTGACCTTGGAGTTGATCATATGGTTCAAGGCATTTTTGCCCGAGCCGCCGATACCGAACACTTTTATCCGCGCAAACGCTTCTACATCCGGTGTAATTAAAGGCATAAATGTACGGGCATCATATCACCCTTTCTTAAAAAAAAGAGTTGACAGGAAAAATGGGGTGTGCTATACTCTGACCCAGATAAAGATGTGTGTCTTTACCTACACTGCAAGTTCCAACGAATAACAACAAATAAAGAAAGGACGGGAGAAAGATGAATACTACCACACTCGAACGGCGTTCTTTGCCAAAAATTGATCCAGAAGAAGCCATGACACAGGATGTCTTGGACTATGCCCACGAACAATTGGGCTACCACCATCCTCAAAAAGAAAAACTCTGCAAGGAGGGGTCGCTTGCATGTGCATTGCGTATTGCCGGTATCACTCCATTCAGTCACGATTCGGTGCGGAAATACAAAGAAGAGCAGATAAAGAAATTCGGGGACGACAACAGATTAATTCCGCTGTTTAAGTTTTTTGGAGTATCTATCGTTTTGGCGGTTGCAAGTTCAATAATCTTTGTCTCAAATGATGCTGGCTTGGTCAAGACGATTAGTTCAGTTTGTGCTTCCGGTTTCGTCGCCATGTTTGTCGTTCTGTTCATCATTCTCGTGTGCTCCATGTCTACTAAAGACAGGGCGTTCTGGAAAATTACTCCACTCAAGGAGTATAGCGGTCCTGTACCCGGATTCGCATTGGCTACCGCCAAAGAGATTCACCAGCGCGTGTGCGGTGCAACTTTTTTCATCGACGAGATGATCGTGGAGAAAGTGCAGAGGGATCCATTCTTGGTTGTCCGGGGAGATGGAGAGGAATATTATGTTGAGGTTTGGGAAGAACCCGGCTACGAGCAGAAGCGGAAAGCATGATTTCTTCACATTCAATCCTACCCGCGACCGTCAAACGGTCGCGGGTTTTCTTTTGCCTGTTTTATACAAACATTTTGCAAAATGTCTGTATGTACAGATGGTGAAAAAAACAGAGTGAGGAATGTGCTTTTGCGGAACGGCCCGCCCGAATGTACCATTCGGTACGGGCGGGCGAGGAGCCGAGCGGGCAGGGTGTCTCCCGAGGCACCAGATGTCTAAATTGCAGACATCTGGTGCCGGAAATGAAAACAAAAGCGAGCATAGTCCCGTGTCCGCGACCTTGCGGAGGCGAGGCGGCACGGTTTGTCAACGACCCGAGCGAAGCGAGGGCTCTTGACAACGCCGAGCCGAGCAGAGCAACCCGCCGCGCTGGCGGCGGGTATGCGTGTTCGGACACGGGAGCTATGCGAGCGGCTCTTACGGCAAAAATTGCTTAAACCACCCCACCACTGTGTGCTTGGCGCGGCGCGCGGTTTCAATGCCCAAAGGAAGCCCGCGCGCCGCGTCTTGGAGCCCCATTGCTGCAAGCCCGTAGGCAACGGACCAACTCGCGTCTTTTATTTGGCTCTTTCCGCTTTCTCCGGTAATTGCAGACGCAATGCGCGCAGGTAACCTAAGCGCCGCTTTTGCAAGGTCATCAATTGTTGCAAGCGCCGAGCCGCCGCCGGTGAGCACGACCCCTGCGGGGAGAAGACCGCTTCGCCCCATTTTTTTAAGATGCGCTTCAATCAGTTCAAAAATATCTGTGAGCCGCGCCGCAATAATCTCATCAAGTTTTTTCTGCGGAAACGAAGCGCCGATAATCGCCCCGCGCTTCACGCTTTCGGCTTCTTCCAAAGGAATGCGTAGCCCGAGCGCAATGTCGTTTGTTACATTAACGCTTCCTACTGGAAACACTTCAATTGAAACAGGCAATCCGTTTTCAAACACTGCGATAGACACGGTTTCTGAGCCGATGTTCGCAAGCACGACTCCTGCGGCTTTTTGCGCGCGGGTTATTGTTGCGGTACTTGCCGCGAGCGGTGTTGCAACCACATCTTCTATGGCAATACCCGCGGTTTCCACTGCTTCAAAAAGATTCTCAAGATGTTGTTCCATGCAGGTAACGAAAAATGTACGCACTTCAAGCTTCGCGCCCTTAAAACCGACTGGGGAGGTAGGCACGGATTTTCCATCAACTTTGTATTGGAGCGGTGTCGTATGGATTATGCGCCTATTTTGAAGAAGAGATGTCGGAATTGAAATGCGGCTCGTCTCAACTGCTTTGCTTGCGTCAAGTTCGGTAATTTCAGCATCTGCGCGCGAAACCACAATAGCGCCGTTTGCGGTGACTGAAGATAGCCCAATGCCACCAGCTCCGACTGTGGCGCGCCGCGGCATTACCCCCGCGGCTTTTGCCGCTACAGAAAGTGCCTCGCGCACGGCATTCGCGGTTTCTTCAGGATGCTCTATGTACCCTTGATGTACGCCTCCGCTTTCCGCAGAGCCGCAACCCAAAACATGCGGCACAGGAACGCCCTGCTCCATAATGAGCACTTTTACGCGGTCGGTGCCGATATCAATTCCGCAGGAGATTTTTTGCGCCACGATTTAGAATGTGCAGGTTGCGGCAATTTAAAAGATTTGCACAGCCGCTCCTCTGACTTAATCATTGTAGCGCCATGCGCGTATCCTTTCAAATGGAGTAAACCGTGGATAACGAGGTATGCGACCCGTGCCGAGAGCGCAACCCCTTCTGCGCGGGCTTCGCGCGCGGCAACATATGGGCATATAAAGATTTCCCCTTCATTTTTCGCAAGACGGAACGAGAGAACATTCGGCGTGTAAGATTTTTTGCGGTATGCGCGGTTCAAGCGGCGCATTTGTGCCGCTCCTGCAAAGACGAGAGATATGGAGAACGCTCTACCTACCGTTTTATTTTTTATATTCAGAAAACGCGCCCGCGTTCCGAGCGTCGTGCATTTAGTGAGATTTACGATTAAGAAATCGCCACTCATTTTTTACCTCGTTTGTATTTGTACTCGCCCTCTTTCACCTTCCCGAGTTTCGCAAGCTCTTGAAACGCGTCACGGCGTACGATGCGCTTCAGCGCATGCGCTTTGCGCTTGTATTTTGACGGTGTGCGCTCAAAAAACCGTATGGAGCGGACACGATTCAAGACGCCCGAACCCTGCACGCGCTTAGTAAAGCGGCGCAAGATGCTTATATTATTTTCATCGTCGCTTCGCGATACCTCTGCATTTGTCATCATATAGAGCAATCAAGATATCATCTTTTTGTTATGCGAGCAAGCGTTTGAGAAATACCGCGAGCTTCGGAATCGGCAATGTCTCTTGGAAGCTTCGTTCGCGGTCGCGCACGAGCGCAGTGTCATCAGTCGCTTCTTTTTGCCCCATAATGACGATAAAGGGTATATGTAAGGATTCGGCGTGTGCGATTTGCACCGAGAGTTTGTCGTGTGCGATTGATTGCGCGAGAGGTACAGCGGCACGCCGTAGCATTTCAATGATGTGCAAACTGCGCAGTTTAGCTTCCCGTCCAAGTTGGATGAAATACACTTGCGGGCATATAGGCACGAAGCGCTTTGCCCGCGCCAACACAGTGTGTCCGGAAAGAAAAAGCGTTGCGCCGAGCGCCGGCACCTCGCGCCGCCCGCCAAGTCGGCGGGCAAGGTGGTTATAGCGGAAGCCCGATGCGAGCAGGGCGCCGCTCTCGTCGCGTACATCAAAAACCGTCTGCGAACAGACACCGGCTGGTCCCAACAGGTGCTCGTGCAGTTCGTATGTGATTTCCATCCGTTCCAGGTATTCCAACACCTCTTTGAAATGCACGCGCGCTGGTTCAGAAAGAAATCCAATCGCGCGCGGCGCATCGCTTCTGAACGCGGCGCAGTGTTCGTGTTCACACAGAAGCGCCGCAAAGATGTTTTCTTTGAGCGCTTGGCGGCATGGCGCGTGCAGTTCGGCAATTTTCTTGCGGTAAAAGCCCTGAAGCTCGCGGATAAATTTTCCAAGCGACTCACGGTCGCCCACGGAATTGATTCGGAGCATCGCGCGCGAAACGCCGGCTTCGCGCAAGGTCTCTACCGTAGTTTTAATGAGGAGCGCTTCCACCACGCTTTTTGCGCTTCCGAGTACATCCAAGTGTACGGTGAGCATACCGCGCGCATTATCGCGCTCTTCGCGGTAAAACATCGCCGGTTGGTGCAAGCGGTCCATCTTTTCATCGTCGTACAATCTAACGAGCGCAACTTTTTCTTCCGCGTACGCGGGCGTGAGCGGCGCGTGCGGCTCTTCCATAAGCGCGCGCGCTTTCTCACGGTCCTCTCTGGAAATGCGGAGCGCTTCGGTCGGGATGAAGCCATAATGAAGCGCGACGCCTGCGGCGCGCGACAGCGCGCGCGGAGCGCGCGTTGCGGATTGCGAAATTGGCGGCGGTAGGGCGATTGGGTGCATAGAGATAATAGTTATTAAGGAACGAGCGTGGTCGTGGTCGCGCCCGGCAAGAATTGTATTTTTGTCAGCGGCCAGAGGCGCACAAACGCCCTTCCTTTTATATTCGCGCGCGGGAGAACTCCCCAGTAGCGCGAGTCAAAGCTCTCGGCGCGATTGTCGCCTTCAACAAAGTATTCGCCGTCTTTCAGGGTCACATCAGAAGAAAAGCCGCTGTTCCCGAATAGCCCGTTTGGAGGCGCAAATCGAATCGTCTCGCCCGGGGTTCCGATTATTCTTTTGATAAGATACTTGCTCGGTTCAACGGGCGAGCGAAAGACAACTACATCGCCGTGCAATGGAGCACGGAATCGGTAGGTGAGTTCGTCTACAATCAGATAGTCGTTGTTTTTGAAGGTCGGGAACATTGAGTTGCCGGACACGAGAAACGGTTGGGCAACTAGGAGGCGAAATGGAATGACAATTACGGCGGCAATGAGAGCAAAACGAAGGAGTTCTGAAAAATTCTTCGCCATATGCTCTCTATTATATCGCGCCACGCGCGCGTAGCAAGTCGTCTCATCGACGACTCGCCGAAGAGGCGAGAAAAAAGGTGTGGCGCGCAGGCAAAGAGTGTGGTAGAAATACATTTATATGTATACTATTGTCGGTTTAGGAAATCCGGGGGCGGAATATGAAAACACGCGCCACAACGCGGGGCGCGCGGCGGTCGCCACACTCAAAGATATCTCCGCAAAACTCGTCACCCCTGATACTTTTATGAATAAATCGGGCGATGCGGTGAAGCCGCTTATAAAAAGCGCAAAACAAGCGGAGCAGCTTATCGTCATTCACGACGACTTGGACTTGCCGTTTGGAAAATTTAAGATTTCTTTCAACAAAAGCGCGGGTGGGCATCGGGGGGTGGAGTCAATTGTAAAAGCAATTAAGACCCAGGCGTTTGTACGCATTCGCATCGGTATTTCTCCGATGACCCCGAGCGGAAAACTTAAGAAACCAAAAGGAGAGGAAGCGGTAGAACACCACATTCTAGGAAAATTCAAACCCTCGGAGCTTTCCGAACTCAAAAAGATGCACAAAAAAATAGACGAAGCAGTTGCGTTCATCATTTCCGACGGCCGTGAAAAAGCAATGAGTCAATTTAATTAGCAATATAATTAACACCCGATGTCTGCAATTTAGACATCGGGTGTGTTTGGTTTGGCGGATAAATTATCCGTAAACAATTGGGTTTGGGTCCGGGTGTTTGTTTTCCCACTGGTCAGCGCATTTTCGGAGATGCTCTTCTCGTGCCGATTTCCAACGTTCTTTTCTATATGTTTTATCTTCCCGTTGCTGGCGCATTTTTTCAAACACCGCGAATGTTCTCGCGGGCTCTGTTCTGATTTCTTCTTGCAGGTCAGATGGAAGCGGTTGTACAGGTGAGCCTCTCAAATGTATTTGAATCCGCGCGATCAGGTCTTCAAAATGTGCGAGCCGACACTCCGGGTGCCATTCGGCGTTTATTATTGCTTGTCCGCAGTAGATACATTCACTTATATGGGCCATAACCGTCCTTTCGTTTTACTATTCCGATATTGACTATACAGCAAAAGACACCAGATGTCTAAATTGCAGACATCTGGTGTCCACTATTATTTATACGACAGCGTCATTCGTTGTTCTTTGGGTTCAAAGAGGGTGATGGTGAAGGTGTATGATTTGCCGAGTTCAAGCGAATTGCGAAGTTTGGTTTCGTCTCCGCCAAACTCCGAGATATGCACGAGTCCAGCGACTCCTTCTTCAATAGAAGCAAGCGCGCCGTACTTGTTGTATTTGATGACGACACCCTGCACGCGGTCGCCTTTCTTGAAACGCTTCTCCGCATCCATCCATGGGTTTGGTTTCAAGGCCTTGATAGAGAGCGACACTTTACCGTCTTTGATGTCTATAATCTTCACCTTCACCGCATCGCCGGTTTTGTAGCGTAGGCGCGGGTTCTCCACGAGTGCCCAATCCATTTCGGAAATATGCACGAGTCCTTCCAGTCCGTCCTCAATTTTTACAAACACGCCGAAGTCCACAGCGCCGGTAATCGCGCCGTCCATCTCATCGCCGATACTGTACTTGCCGACCATTTGCGCGCGGTCTTTTTCCGTGAGCGCTTTCTCCGAGAAAATAAGCTTACCTTCTTTGGGAAGCACGGAGATGACCGCAACGGTGAGCTTTTGCCCCACGAGTTTTTTGAGCTCATCCAAAATTTTGTCTTTGTCGCCGTCTTCCACGCGCGGATAATGGGCGGCTCCGAGCTGGGAGGCGGGGAGGAATCCTTGGATGCCTTGCCATTCCATAATGAGGCCGCCCTTGTTCGCTTCGTTCACAGTAATGTCAAAGGGTTTGCGTTCGCGCGCCGCGGCTTCGGCTTCGCTCCAGAGCATCGCTTGCCGTGCTTCTTTGAGCGAGAGCTCAATGTAGCCGTGCTTACTGTCTGTTTCTACGACCTTCGCAGTTACGGAGTCCCCGATAGAAACCTTTTTAAGGATCTCGCGCGCTGCAAGATATTCTCTGCCATAAATAACACCAGTGCCAAAAGGCGGCAGGTCTATGTAGACGCGACCGCGCGCATTCGCAATAACCGTGCCCTCGGCAAGATCTCCTACTTTCGGAGGGTTTTTAATTCCGGCAAGAGTTTTTGCGTGAGGAGATTCCTTTTCTTTTTTAGCTTCTTTCTTAATCTTCACTGAAGCCGTTGCTTTTTCAATCACAAAATTAAATGTAGAAAATTACTAATAATTGCCTTTTCACCCCGACCGTAGTGGAGGGGATTATGCATAGCGCCTCCGCCGATGAGGCGGGGACAGGCATTTATTTCCCCTGCGAGGAAATTTTCCTTATCCGCTCGCCTCGCTCTTCCTCGCAGACTCGGAAGCCATGCCCGCTCGGCTCCTCGCCGTTCAGCAAAAGCACATTCCTCCGCTTTTTCTTTCGTGCCAGATGTCTTCAATTTAGATATTTGGTGCCTCCGTGATTTTTGTCACTATTCCAACTACTTGCTATAGCAGTTAATTGGAATAGTTAGACGAATACCTACATTATCTCTAGCGGTCGCCAGAGATAGTGTATTTCAGTATTTTGCAAAATACTTGTACCAACGACACCTGATGTCTAAATTGCAGACATCGGGTGTCGTGGGAAAAAAGCGCGTATACTACCCCAATGATCGACACGATATTTAACGACCTCTATAAAAAACTCAACCGAGCACAACGCGAGGCGGTAGATGCAATTGACGGGCCAGTGGTGGTCGTTGCAGGTCCTGGGACTGGCAAGACCTCAATTCTAACGCTCCGCATTGCGAACATTCTACGACAGACCGACACGCCTGCGGACGCGATTTTGGCGCTCACATTTACTGAAGCGGGAGTGAAGGCGATGCGCACGAAGCTTTTGGAAATCATCGGCCCGCGGGCATACGAAGTTCGGATACACACCTTCCACAGTTTTGCGAATGATTTGATTAAGCGCTATCCGGAAGAATTCTCGCGCATCGTAGGCGCTGAACATATGGAGGATTTGGAACAGGTGCGTATTATAGAGACCTTAATTAACCGCATACGCTCTTTACTTTTGCGTCCGAAAAATTCTCCTGCTTACTATGTTCTGCCTGTGATTGACGCGATTAAACAATTGAAGCGCGAAAATGTCTCTCCTGTGGAGTTTCTAAAACTTTTGACGCGAAGTGCTGATACAAAAAGCGATAAGTGGAAACGAAGCCGCGAGTTCGCGACACTCTACAGCGCGTACGAAAAAGAACTCGTGAAGCGCCGCCTGTACGATTTTGAAGATATGATAATAGAAGCTGTCCGCGCGCTTGAGCAATCTCCCAATTTCAAATTGCGTTTGCAAGAGGAGCATCAATATGTACTTGCAGATGAACACCAAGATGCGAACCGGAGCCAGAACCGCTTACTGGAACTTTTATGCGATTACGACCCTTCACCGAACCTCTTTATCGTTGGCGACGAGAAGCAAGCCATTTTCCGTTTTCAGGGTGCGTCGCTCGAAAACTTTCTGTATTTCAAAAAGCGATTTCCAAGCGCGCGCGCGATTGCGCTTACCGACAATTATCGCTCACAGCCGCTGGTGCTTTCTGCAGCACATTCGCTTATGGAAAAATTCGCGGCGGGAGATGGGAATGTTCACCAGAGACTCGCGGCGCGTGCAGGGCACGCGCCACTCGCCATTCGCGTCGTTGAAGCGCAGAGTGAAGCGAGCGAACTCGCGTGGATTATAGGTAGGATTGAAGCGTTGATTAAAAATGGTGTCGTGCCGCGAGAGATTGCGGTGCTTGCGCGTGAGAACAAAGATGCAGAGAAGGTGGAGCAAGCACTCCACGCGCGCGGCATTCCCGCGGCGCGGCGGGGGAATGCGGATGCGCTCCAGTCGGTGCGCATTGACGCGCTACGCAAATTGTTTGTCGCGATTTTGAATCCAGCCGATGATGCGTCTCTGGCACCGGTTTTGTTTTATGACTTTCTGAAATTGCCATTGCTTTCTGTAATGGAAGCGGTGCGCGTGCGTGAAGGAGGCCTGCTCATTCTCCGTATCGTAAAATACGGAAAAGAACTCGCCGCATTTCAGAAAAAGCTTTTTGCATGGCAGACGATTGCGCACAATGAACCCCTCATGGAGGGCTTTGAACGCATTGCGCACGAGTCCGGATTTTTGGAAATCGCGCTCGGCAGGCCTGACGCGCCAGAAGCGCTCGCGCATTACGCGGCGTTTCTTGAAAGCGCGAAGCGCCTCGCTGAGCGCGATAAGCGCGCGAAGCTCGCGGACTTTCTCGCGCGCTTGGAACGGGCGGAGGCGCACGGTATCGGTATTGTTTCCTCGGTGGAAGCGCCCGACGGCGTTTTAGTATGTACGGCGCACAAAGCAAAAGGGTTGGAGTTTGATTATGTGTTTATCGCTTTCGCGCAAGACGGCAAATGGGGCGGGAAGCGTAGCCGCGCGCTTTTTGAGCTTCCTATATATGTGGATGATGATGCGGAAAACGATACGCACGACGAGCGGCGTTTATTTTATGTCGCGCTAACACGCGCGCGCAAAGAAGTATCGGTGAGTTGGCATGCGAAAAATACCGATGGCCGCGCTGTTCTGCCCAGCCGTTTTATTTTTGAGATGGAGGAGGCGGCGCGGGAACATACACGAATTACATCCCTCCCACTCGCTCCGCTCGGGTACTCCCCTCAAGGTGAGATTTCTGCAATCCCCCTTGGAAGGGGGTGCCCGAAGGGCGGGGGATGTTTAAAAGAAAGAAAATACATGAACGCCTTGTTTTTGGGACAAGGCTTTGCCGTAACGCACCTCAATAATTTTTTGGAATGTCCGCTCAAATATTTTTTCTTGAACCTCGTACGCGTCCCGCGCGCGCAATCTGGCGCGGAACTGTACGGTTCGGCGATACATACCGCGCTCGCAGCGCACTTCGCCGCTCGCGCCCGCGACGCCGACAAACCTTTTACCGAGATATTTCGCGTGTTTGAAAACACACTCCGGCGCACGCATATTTCGGAACGCGATTTCAAAGTGTACTTGGCGGAAGGGAAGCGTGAACTGAAAGGGTATCTCTCTTCACGGCAGTTTTCGCGCGTTTCGTGGAACGAGTATCGCGTCGCTGGCATTTTTCTCACCGTTGGGAAAGAAAAATTGGAACTTACGGGCAGTTTGGACAAAGTGGAAATGCTGCAGAACGGTAGCGTAGCAGTGGTGGATTATAAAACAGGGAAGCCGCGGACGCGGAACGAGATTTTGGGGAAAACGAAAGCAAGCGACGGCAATTATTACCGCCAACTCGTGTTCTACAAATTGCTTTTGGACGAAATACAAGTCGCCTCATCGGCGACCCGCCGAAGCGGCGGAAAAAATTGGAATATGAGAACTGGCGTCATTGATTTTATCAAGCTCGACAAAAGCGGCCGCTACCACCGCGAGGCGTTTGAAATATCGGATTGGGAAGTGAGCTCGCTCAAACAGCAAATTATAGAAGCCGCCTCGCAAATTTTGAACTTGTCGTTTCTCAAAAACGGCTGTAGCAAAAAAGATTGCGACTGGTGTCGGTTATGCCAGTCTATTTAAGCAACACATCAAGAATCATTTTTACGGCATTATAGGGAAGCGCACCGTTTAGGGTGATTTTGGTTTTGTCGGAAGAAATGGCAACGCCGCCGCGGAATTGCGCGATAAACGGCGCGAGCGCGGCTTCCTGTGTTTTAGTGATTGCGTTTTTCAGTACAAGTACGCTAAATGGTGTTCCAGATGCGCCAGCGGAGACGCCATCTTGATAATCCTTTTCAATTTTTTCCGCATACTTTCCACTTGCAACGCACTCATTGAATTTTTTCTCATCAAGTTTTAGGAATGTAGCGATTTTCGGAAGTTCGGCAAGGTCTAGTCCGTTGTTTGACGGTGTGATTTCAAAAATGCGGTCAATGTACGACCAGAATGCAATGTTGCCGCCGAGCTCCCCGGCACACTCACTTGCTTCGGCTTCTTTGCGCGCCTTCACCGGGTGGAGTTGGTCAAGTGGGAAGTGTCGATACACCCACGCAAGCGAGCCGTTTTTTCCGTACTCGTCCATCAATTTTTGCATCGTGCCGTGAAATGCTTTGCAGAATGGGCACTCGGTGTCGGAATATTCAACGAGCATAATCTTTGCATCAGGATTGCCGCGGATGTGGTCTCCGCTACTTACTTCTCGAAGCGCAACTGCAACTGCCGCAGGTTGCGTGTCTGTCGGTTGATTGTTGGTTGCCGTGCCGCCGCTTCTCCCGCCAAAAAATATTGCGCCTGCAATCACAATGCCCGCGACCACAATCGCGAGCGGAATCGTCAAGAAATTACTCTGTTGCGCTTGGGGTTCCATAGTTCAAAAAGTTTAGTTCGTAATGTCCCCAGTATACGCGCACAAGTTAAAACGGCAAGGTGTGGGTGAGGGTGCTGGTTTTGAATATTTCCCATTGCGGTGCGTTTGGAAGCGCGATGTCTTTGAGTACTTTTCCGTCTCTGTATTTGAGAATGTGGTGCGTTCGCGCATAGTCATAGAGTTCTTTGGTGATTTTCACATCTTCAATGCAGTACTTTCGCACTTTTTCCACTTCGCCTTTCTTCCACCACACGAGCGACTCCATTCCGTGCCCCAGTTTTTTCTTTCCGAGGGTAGCTTCCGCCAGTGTGTCCAGTTTGAGCCGCCGTCCGAGCACGGTCTTCACTTCTTTGAGTAGGTCTACGCTTTTGATGCGCGAGAGGTCGCCCGAATAATATTTCGCAAGAATAGGCAAATCAAAGTGCTCTATGTTGAATCCGATAAGCAGGTCAGCTCGTTCCAAAATAGGCCAGAGGACTTTGAGTTCGCTTTTGAGAAAACTTGTGTAAGAATCGCTTTCCGAATCGTAGATACACACGATGGCGAGTTCCAGCGCCGCGGGTTCGCGGCTCCCCACTTCGGCGAAGTCATTCGTCGTTTCTATGTCAAAAACAATTTTGCGCATACGCAAAATTGTACGCTATTTATTTTATCAACTCAATCTCTTGCAAAAAGCGGACAATGGGCGGTTGTTTTTCAATAAGACGAATGAAGATGTCGGACGCGACCACTATGTCAATCGTCGCAAGCGCGACGATGAATGCGACGGCAATTTTCTGATTCCGCGTCCAGTCCAATTTTTTCATCAGTTCAAACGGAATGAAAATCGCGTAGAGCGAGATGGAAAAAGGGATAACGAGCATCACGATAAACGACGCGCCCCAAAACAGATAGTCAAGCGTTAGCGCGATGGTTGGGAGAGTGAAGGTATAGTAGAGGAAGCGGATGGCGAGAATGACATAGTCGGAAAAGAATATGACGAAGTAGCCGAAACAGAGGAGATAGAGCGTGGTGAAAAAGGTGCGCCACAGCGGCGCGAAATAAAACGAAAGGACTTTTTTCATATAGGTTTGTTTGGGCTTGGCCATGGAAAGCACTTTGCGGAAAGAAAAATTTCGGCCGCTTTACCCTCTCTACGGGGGTCCTACGCGGACCAAAATTTCGCTTTCCGCTTCGTGCTTTATACAGAAGTTGCATAAAAATAGCAACTATGCTACGATATAAGTGTCGTTGTTTTCTCAAGGGGGTCAGTGAAAGCGAAAGCTTAAGCGCCGTATTGAGATAGGTCGGACGACAGTTAGCAGTATTTTTTTCTCACTATGGCAAAGAAATTGTATGTAGGAAATCTTTCCTACTCTACCACTTCAGAGTCAATGCGCGAAGCGTTTGCGAAAGCAGGCGCGGTCGTGTCTGCGAATGTCATTATGGACAAAATGTCGGGCCGCTCACGCGGTTTCGGTTTTGTTGAAATGGAAGACGCGGATGCACAGAAAGCGATTGATATGTGGAATGGTAAGGAGATGGACGGTCGCGCGGTGACGGTAAACGAAGCGCGCCCGATGGCGGAACGCCCTCCGAGAAGCGGAGGCGGCGGTGGTTACCACCGCGGCGGAGACCGCATGAGCTTCTAACTCTAGATGGCTAGAAACTGGAAGCTAGACACTGGAAAGAGTCCAGTAACAAAAAAATCCCTAACGGGATTTTTTTGTTATACGACACACCACATACGCAATCGCAATACCGACAAACGCACCGCCTAAAATATCAGACGGGTAATGGACGCCGGCGATGATACGGCTGATGGAAATGAGTATTGCCGCAAGAAAAAAACACGCGCTCCATTTTTTGTTATAAAAGTATAATGAAGTTGCGAGCGCAAAAAAGAATGCTGCATGTCCGGAAGGAAACGACCATGAATGTTCTGCAAAGAGCGGCTGTATTTCATACGCAACAAACGGCCGCGGGCGGTAGTAGAAAAAGCGGATGAGTTCGGTAATTCCATAGCGGGCAATCGCTACCGAAAACATAGTTACCCAAAAGATGCGGATTTTTTCTCGTTTTGCATAGCCGGAATAAAAGAGCAGAGCGAGAAACGCAAGTACAACCGCGTAGGGAAAATACTTGGCGAGAAAAATAATCGCCGCGTCAAACACAGGTGATTGCCCTGCGAGATTGTTCAGTGTGTGGAAAAGTGATGCATCCATACGAATAGTATAGTATGATTATAACACTATGCAGGAATCAAAACTTACATTTGTCGTAATAGGGGTGCTTGTGGCGGTAGTTGGATTAGGTATATTCGTAGCGAAAGTATTTTCCGGGCCGTCAACGCCGCGGACCAATCGTGAGGTAGCGCTTACCTGTACCACGGATATGGCGACCCAATTTCACATCCATCCGAACCTTGCCATCTTCGCCAGCGGCAAGCGCGTGGAGATTCCCGCCAATATCGGCGTCACACGAATCTGCATGAACGCGCTCCACACGCACGATACCAGCGGAACGATACATGTTGAATCGCCCGAACAGAGAGATTTCACTCTGGCAGATTTCTTTGCGGTGTGGAATAAACAGTTGGAAGATTTCGGCACCACGACTCCGCGCATGACAGTTAACGGAACAGAAAATGCCGAACTGCTTGACTACCCAATGAAAGACAAAGACAAAATTGAATTGTATTTTGAGTAGATGCTATAGTGGCGTTTCGGGCCGTTAGCTCATTTGGTAGAGCGTTGCTATGGCATAGCAAAGGTGACCGGTTCGAAACCGGTACGGTCCAAAACGAACGAAATATATTTTTATTATTTCCCCTCCTTGCGCTTCGCGCGGTTGCGATCTATTTCGGTAAGGTATTTTTTCCGTAGGCGCACGCTTTTTGGAGTAATTTCCAGATATTCGTCTTCCGCCATTACTTCCAGTCCGCGTTCAATTGTAATCTCGTATGGCGGTACAAGGTCTATCGCTTCGTCGGTGCCAGAAGCGCGGACATTGGAGAGTTGTTTGCCTTTGGTCGGGTTTACCGACATCTGCTCGCCTTTTGAAGTATTGCCTATGACCATTCCTTCATACACTTCCGTTCCGGGTCCTATATAAAGTATGCCGCGTTCTTGGAAACCCCAGAGCGCGTAGCCGAGCGCTTTTCCGGTTGCCATTGAGAGCATAGAACCAACTGCGCGTTTTGAAATTTCGCCCGCGTACGGCTTGAAGCCGACGACGCGCGACGACATAATTCCATCGCCGCGCGTGTCTACCACAAACTGGTTGCGATAGCCCAAGAGCCCGCGCGTCGGGCCTTCCAGTGTGAGACGAACTGAGCCGTTGTGCTCGTGTATGTTTTTGATGATAAACGCGCGGCGGCCAAGCTTCTCAATAACAACACCTTGGTACGCAAGCGGCGTGTCTATAATTACTTCTTCAAATGGTTCGACTTTGCTCACCACAAGTGGTTCCTTACTTACAATTTCTTCGCGGATAATAACTTGCGGTTGTGACACTTGCACTTCGTAGCCCGCGCGGCGCATATTTTCTAGAAGTATCGCAATGTGGAGTTCGCCGCGCCCGAGTACCTTGAAGAATTCATTTGAAGAGAAGTCCACCTTGAGCCCCACATTCACTTCAAGCTCGCGCTCCAAGTAGTCGCGAATTTGGCGCGAAGTCACGAACTTTCCGTCGCGGCCGCCGAACGGCGAATTGTTGACGAGAAATTGCAGTTCAATCGTGGGCTCGTCAATTGAAATGGTGGGGAGCACATCCGCATCTTTTTCAGCAGACACGGTCTCGCCGATTTCAATGTTGGTAAGCCCAGCAACGAGCGCGATATCTCCAGCCACTACCTCTGCCGCCTCGTTTTTTTCCATTCCGTTCCATGTGAAAAGCTTAATGATTTTTCCGTTTCGTATTTCGCCTTTTTGATTTTTTATAAACACATTCATTCCGGGTTTTACAACACCTTCATACACGCGCGCGACTGCCATTCTGCCGAGAAAGTTGTCGTACGCGAGATTGAATGGTTGGAGGCGAAGCGGCTTCGCCGCAAGTTCCGGCAAAGAGACATTCGGCACATGTTCCAGAATGGTATCAAGAAGTGGCGAGAGGTCTTTGGATTCATCGGTCAAATTCTTTTTCGCAACTCCTTCGCGGCCGATGGCGTACACGATAGGGAAGTTTGCCTGCGCGTCCGTAGCGCCAAGTTCAAAAAAAAGTTCCAAGACCTGTGCGTCTGCCGCCGTCTTGTCCATTTTGTTTATAACGACAATCGGCTTAAGCCCGAGTTCCAACGATTTCTTAAGCACAAAGCGCGTCTGAGGCATCGGTCCTTCTTGTGCATCTACGACAAGGAGCACGCAATCAATGGAGCGCAAGACGCGCTCCACCTCGCTTCCGAAGTCTGCGTGCCCGGGCGTGTCTACGATATTTATTTTTCCGCCTTTGTAGGGAATAGAAGTATTTTTCGCGTAAATCGTAATGCCGCGCTCAAGCTCGAGCGCGTTTGAATCCATAGACGCGCCGGCTTTCCCAACACCCGATTGCGCGAGAAGCGCGTCAGTGAGCGTGGTTTTGCCGTGGTCAACATGGGCGATAATGGCGATGTTTCTAATTTCTTGCATATACAAATGAAAATGGCCTCGCGGCCACGATTTCACATTCATAATACGATAAAATGCAAAAGAACGCAAACATTGAATATCCGCATAACAACATTCTCACTTTCTTAAGAAAGTGAGAATGTGCTAGTATAATGAATAAGAATGAAAACACCTAAACAATTGGAACGGCATTTTAAGGGAGTCGCGAACCATCGACGCCTTCAGATACTTTTCTTAATACATACTTCAGAGGGCGTCTCGCTTGATGGCATAGCAGAGCATTTGGACTGCAATCTGAAAACGATTGCTGAACATACTCGCCGCCTCGTGTATGCAGGACTTGTTGATAAGAAATATCGCGGCAGGGAAGTGGCACACTCGCTTTCTCCGTACGGCCACCGTATGATACAGCTCATAAAAACATTCTCACATTCTTAAGAATGTGAGAATGTTTCGTACTTGTATGGAAGAAAAAAGAAAACGATGCGCGTGGGTAGATGAGAATGATGCGCGTATGAAGGAGTATCACGACACGGAATGGGGCGTTCCGCTTTATGAAGACCGAAAGATTTTTGAATTCTTGGTATTGGAAATCTTTCAAGCGGGGTTAAGTTGGCGCACGATTTTGCATAAGCGCGAGCATTTCAGAAAAATGTTCGCGGATTTTTCCCCAAAGAAAATTGCAGCGTTTGAAAAGCGAGATGTGGTGCGGCTTCTTGGCGACGCCGGTATTGTGCGCAACCGCGCGAAAATAGAAGCGACAATTAACAATGCAAAAAGATTTCTGAAGATACAGAAAGAATTTAGTAATTTTTCAAAATATATGTGGGGTTTTGTCGGCGGTACGCCAATTCAGTACAGAATTAAAACAATCAAAGATTATCGTCAGACGAGCGACGAGGCAATTCGCTGGGCGCACGACCTCAAAGCGCGCGGTTTTCGATTTCTCGGTCCTACAACGCTATATGCACATATGCAGGCAGTGGGGATGGTGAACGACCATATGGAGCGGTGTTTCCGTAAAAACGACATTACAAAAACATTCTCACATTCTTAAGAAAGTGAGAATGTTTTGTAGGGGACCCTTCGGGCGAAGGGTTCCATAGAGTTTTGGAGGGTTTCAAAGCGGGCGGATGGGCGGCTTGTCCTGCGTAGATTCAGCAAAGCATGGCTGTTTTTGTCGGGTGAAAAGTGCGGGCCGAAATAAAATATGAAAAACACGGCGAGACCATCTCGCCGTGCCGAATTGCTTTTAGTTCTTATTTGCTTTGAGTATGAATGGCCATATGCGCAGCGATTTTTTGCCGCGCATGCGTGCAAGCCCAAGTTCAAGCCAATATGTGCCAAGGATGAAGCAGATTAGGAACACATTTCCGTCAAAGTAGATTTGCCGGCGTACTGTTTCCCACCCGAAGGACTTTGCATACACGGTCCAGTAGATAAGCACCCGCGCTGTTGCAAGCCCACCGACGATGAAAAAAAATGGAGCCAGAAACTCAACCGGAAACACAAAGGGCAAAAAAATATTTTTTTCCTCCGGCCGATATCGAAGCGCGTAACCAATGTGAATACCGAGGCACAGCATAGTAACAATGATAAACCACACATGGAACAGAAATTCCATTCGCGTTCCTTCCACAACAAGAGGAAGACCAATGTTGAATCCTGCGCCAAACAAAAGAATTGCAAGAACGATACGTTGTACAACGAAGTTTTGTTTGAATGAATGCCACCCAGTTATGAAGAACTTATTTGTTTTTTCAAATCTCATAGAACCTCACTGATAATATTTTCTAGAGAAGATAGTACTATAGCCAACTCAATATGTCAAATGCTTCACCACACAAAAAACAGTTGCTTTTGTTTGTAAAAAAGTGACATGGGATATGTCTATGCTAGTGTTTTGCAAAACACTAGTATAAAGAAATGCGGGGACGTGGGATGTGTGGTAGTATAATAATAGATATGGCTTTTGAATATAGGAAAGCGGAGCGCGTGGTGCGCGGCTTTGCAAATCACAATCGGATTAAGATTCTTGAATTACTGCACAAAGAACCTGAACTCTCGGTTGCCGCTATTACCAAGCGGCTTAAACTTGGGTACGAGAATGCTTCCGACCACATTCGGAAATTGGCGATTGCAGGCCTTATTATGAAACGGAACTCTGGTCCGAGCGTACTTCACCGGCTCACCGCCCGCGGTGAATCTATACTAGTGTTTTGCAAAACACTGGTATAAAGAAATGCGGGGGCTTGTAACTGCCGAAGCCCGAGCGAAGCGGGGCTGTTTTTATGTGTCAAAAAATGCTAGGATTTATTGTATTCTATGATTAAGTCATTCACGATTCGCGATTTACCGAAAGAAGAGCGACCGCGCGAACGATTGGTGGAGTTTGGCGAGCAAGCGCTATCGGCGCAAGAATTATTGCAGGTTATTTTGGGTCGCGGTATTGCCGGCGAATCGGTTTCCATAACGGCACAAAAACTATTATCGCAATTCGGCAGTTTGCAGAAATTAGCTGAGGCAAGCATTGAGGAATTGTCTTTAATCAAAGGAATTGGATTAGCAAAAGCAACGCAAATAAAAGCGGTTTTTGAGATTGGACGGCGATTGTCTACACAAACTCCGTCATACAAAAACAAAGAACTCACTGACCCCGAAAAAGTATGTCGGCTTGTGAAAAGTAAACTCAAGGACTACCACAAAGAGCATTTTTACAGCATAGCCCTCAACAGCAGAAACCACTCAATAGCGGAGGTATCAATCGGCTCACTCAATGCGAGTGTTGTTCATCCTCGCGAGGTGTTCGCGGAGGCAATCAAAAATAAAGCCGCGTCAGTAATTTTTGCCCACAACCACCCATCGGGCGATACTGAGCCGTCAAAGGAAGACATAGAGACAACCAAGCGGCTCGTTGAAGCGGGAAAGATTATGGGAATAGAAGTGCTGGATCATATTATCGTGGCTGGAAATAAGTTTTTGAGTTTTAAGGAAAAAGGATTGCTTTAAGCGGCGGTATGTCGTATCGGTAAATACGGTTATACACAAGTTAACATATGTTCACACTTGACTATTAAGTTAACACGATTATAATATGACTATGGAAAATAAAACTCAAAAGTATATATCTGCAACGGAAGCGGCTAAAATCTTGTGTATAAGCCGAACTGCTGTATTTAATAAAATACAAAGTGGCGATATTAAAGCGCAAAAAGTTGGTAGGAACTACATTATCGCGTACGATGAGCTCAACCGAATACTCGGCAGAGAATTAACAGACAAAAAAAAGAACGATATTGAAGCGTCTGTCGCAAAAACCATAAGAGAATATGGTGAAGCACTTCGTTTGCTTGGAAAGGAATAATTATGAAACCCATTTCTATTACAGAAGTTGAATATATCGCTCACACGCTGGCGAAAGAATGGATGACATGGAATGAGCCGATTCCGGAATTTAAAACACGAAATCCAAACATTTTGGAAAGTTGCCTTATCGCCCCCTTTCAGAAATTTGACAAGAAATATCTGTATCAAGGGCTTATTGAAAAGTCCTCGGTGCTTTTTTATTTTCTCATCAAGAATCACCCTTTTCAGAATGGCAATAAGAGAATTGCAGTTACGACGCTCCTATATTTCTTGTATAAGAATGAGAAATGGCTTCGGGTGAGCAATCAAGAACTCTATAACTTTGCGAAGTGGGTTGCGGAGAGTAATGCGCATGTTAAAGACGCAACGGTTGATGCAGTACAGAAGTTTGTCGGTCTTTATATGGAGGACTTTAAAGAATCTGAAAAATAATATGCCGTTATTTACATGGATAGGAAAAGATAAGGTGGTGGGGCACGATAAGGAGGTGCCGTTCCGCCTGCTTCGGAAAAACAAATCGCTGTCGCTCGGAGAGCATAGCGAGAACTTAATCGTGGAAGGGGATAATCTTGAAGCGTTGAAAGCACTTCTGCCGTTTTATTACGGAAAAGTGAAGTGCATTTACATTGACCCGCCGTACAACACCGGCAATGAAAAGTGGGTGTATAACGACCGAGTTAATTCCGGGCACATCCGCGAATGGCTTGGAAAGGTGGTGGGTCCCGAAGGCGAGGATTTAACGCGACACGACAAGTGGCTCTGTATGATGTACCCGCGCTTGAAATTGCTCCACCAACTGCTTCGCGACGACGGCGTAATTTTTATTTCCATTGACGATAACGAGCACTGCAACCTGAAAATGATTATGGACGATATTTTCGGTTCGGAAAATTTTGTTGCGAATATTGTGTGGGAAAACAAAGAAGGAGGAGGAAAATCTGACAGTAACTTTTTCAGAATAAAACACGAGTATATTTTGGTATATGCGAAAGAGATAAAAAATTCAAGAATATTCGGCTTACCCGTTGAAGACGAAGACCGTTATAAATTGGCCGATAAGTATGTCTCAACAAGAGGTAAATATCAACTAATAAAATTAGATAGTGCAAGTCTTGGTTATGTAAAATCCCTAGACTATCCAATTAAAGCACCCGATGGTAAGTTGATTTATCCGAATAAGGATTCTAAAAAGATAAGCCGTTGGAGATGGGGAAAAGAAAAATTGATTTGGGGAACAAAAAATGATTTTGTTGTTATTAAACAAGATAAAAACAATGAATGGGCTGTGTACACAAAACAATACTTAAATTGTGACAACGAAGGTAACTTGATAGACCGATTGATTCAGCCAATAGGTGTTATTTCAAAATATTCAACCACCCAGTCAAATAGACTGTTGAAAGATATTTTCGGAGAAGCAGTCTTTAACTATTCAAAACCAATAGAATTGATTGAGTATTTAATTGAGCTAACATGTGATAAAAATTCTCTTATCCTTGATTCTTTTGCGGGTTCCGGCACAACAGCGCATGCAGTTATGGAATTGAATAAAGAAGACGGCGGAGATCGCAAGTTTATTTTGGTTGAAATGGAAAAGAAAATTGCGCGGGAGATTACGCAAGAACGAGTGCGGCGCGTAGCGAAAAAGTTAGGAAAGGGGGATTTTGAGTACGCGGAACTTGGCGTACCGCTTTTTAAGGCGGACGGAAATATCAACGAGAAAGTGTCGTTTGAGGAAATGGCGAGTTATGTGTATTTTACCGAGACGCTTTCACATATTGATAAGCGGAAAATCAAAGGCGCGTTTATCGGAGAGCATAGCGGCACCGAATACTATCTTTTATTCAAGCAGAAGGACGACAATATCTTGAACCGCACCGCGCTCAAAGGTATGAAAAAAGACGGCGAGGAAAAAGTTGTCTATGCGGATAAATGCCTTTTGAGTGAGGAGATTTTGAATGATTACAATATCACCTTTAAGCAAATCCCTTACCAAGTAAGGGTATATTGATATGAACATTCCGAAATTGTTTAATAAAGGTAAAAATGTAGCAAAATTGCTCAACCCAAAGTCTTCAGATAAGGAATTGTTTGACGCTCTTCGTCATGCTTCTAAGGAGGAACAGAGTTACGCTAATACATCTGAGAAAAACGGCACTACTACAAGTTGGTATGTTGACCCATCTTCCCGTTATATAGAGCAATATATCCTACTTAAATATCAAAGAAGGACATTTTGGTTAAATTGTGCATTGGTCTTTCTGACTTTAGTAACCGCTTCGGTAGGAATCTCCTCTTTCATACAGGGGGTTGAGATGTACAAAGCAGCCAATAGACCCTATATTAATTTGGATTCCATAAGTTATGACGGCAACACAACTATAAATTTTAAGCTCTTGAATCCAGGAAAGTCTGTAGCTAAGGATGTGTTTTTTGTTTTTGCAAAATTTGAAGATAGTCCTGATTTGGGACAAAAAGCTTTTGAATATAGAGCGGTTCCAGGCCACTTCTTGACTTTAGAAGTGCGTGCTCCTGAAACAGGTCAAAGCGGGATAATGCTTGTACCTACTACGATGGGGGATATCGGACCTGGAATATCCAGAAGTATTGAATTGAATCTTGAGAATAAGGAGGATATCTTGTGGTTAAGGGAAGATGGAAATTTGATAAATCTAGTTATTGGTTATAAAGATTCTACAGGCGACGAAGAAAAGCATTATTACTTAATGAAATATGAAAAAAATAGTCGAACACTGATAGTATTAGCTGAAAGCGAATTTGAGAATTTCCCAATAGGTTCTGCCTATGCTGGCAACTATTATTACGATCTAAAAAAAGAGCAATAATGCAACTCAAAAAATACCAACAGGATTGTCTGGATAAACTGCGCGAGTATGCAGTGGAATGCAAAAAATATCCGCCGGAAGACGGCGCGCGTTTTGCGTTTGGAAAATTAAGCGTTTCGGAGCGGCAGTATCAGGATTTTTCTGACGAAAACAACGCGCCGATTGTATGCATTAAAGTGCCGACCGGCGGAGGCAAAACGCTCATCGCGGCGCACTCCGTTGGTGTTATTTTTGACTCATTTCTGAAAGAGCGCGGGGATGCTGGTTTAGTTATGTGGTTTGTGCCGTCTGACGCGATTCTGAAACAAACGCTTCGCGTGCTCAAAAATCGCACTAATGATATTCGTAGCGCGATTGACGCGCGATTTGACGCGAAGGTGAAGGTGTTTAATGTAGGCGAAGCGAAAACAATCAAGAAAAGCGACATTGCGGAAAATGTGTGCATTGTCGTTTCAACCTTGAGCGCGTTTCGGCGGGAGCAGAGAGACGCGCTGAAAGTATTTCAGAGCAATGGAGAACTGATGGGGCATTTTGAGGACTTGCCGGAAAGAGTGGCTCCGCTTTTGCAAAAAAGCAAAAATAACGAGGTTGTTTTTTCTTTGGCGAATGTGATTCGTTTGCATAATCCATTTGTGGTGGTGGACGAGGGGCACAATATCGGAGCGGACTTGTCTTTTGAGACGATACAAGTGCTGAATCCATCTTTTGTGCTTGAATTCACGGCAACGCCGCGCGCCGAGAGCAATATCTTACTTGAAATAGAGGCGCGGGAATTGCAAAAGCAAAAGATGATAAAGATGCCGATTCGTTTGCTGAATGTAACGCCGTGGGAAGAGACAATTTTGGCGGGCATAAAAAAACGGAAAGAATTGGAAGAGTCGGCAGACAAAAACAAAACCGGATATATTCGCCCGATTATGCTCATACAGGCGGAGCAAGAAAAAGAGAGCGAAAAACGGGTGTTTGTTCAGCAGATTAAGAAGTTTCTGGTTGATGAGGCGAGAATAGATGAAGGAGAAATTGCGATTAAAACGGCAAAAAATGACGACTTGCCGGATGGGGAAAAACTCTTGAAGAGCGACTGCCCGATTCGTTACATTATTACCGTCAATGCGCTTAAAGAGGGGTGGGACTGTCCCTTTGCGTATATTCTTGTGTCTGTTTCCAATCTTGGCGCCGCGCTCTCGGTGGAGCAAACCATCGGGCGGGTAATGCGTTTGCCGTATGTTCGGGAGCACGCGGCGGAGGAACTTAACAAAGCGTATGTGTTCGGTGCAACAAACAGTTTTACCAAAACGGCGGATGCAGTTATTGAAGCACTCAAGAAAAACGGCTACGAGCAGATAGAAATTGAAGACGGTGGAGTTGCACTTGGAGGCGGTATCGCGCAAAAGAAAGTGCGCGAAGAGATAAAATTGCCGTATATTAATATGCAAAAAGAAAACGGCGTGTGGAGGAAACTTGACTATGTGGAAGATATTATCGGAAACGCGCCTCTGCTTGTGGGAGTGGCGGCTGATATAGGATTTTCTGTCGGTAGCGGCGCGAGCGAGATGATTGAAATTGATTTCAACCGAAAAGGCGAGTTGGTAAGAGAAAAGTTAGGGACATACACTGTGTCTGACGAATGGGGAGGAGAAAACATTGAACGGCTTATCGCGTGGCTCTGTAAGAAAGTAAGACGAGAGTTTATTTCGCAGAAAGAAATGTCAGCGTTCGTTGGGCGCGTGCTGGCTGGGTTGCTTCAAAAGGAAGGAGTGTCGCTTAAGACGCTCAATCGCGTGCGATATGAATTAAAAGAAAAACTAGATGTCGCGCTTGATGCGATTATTGAGAAAGTGGCGCGAAAGCGATTTGTGGATTTAGAGAAAAAAGGGATGCTGAAATCAAATGGGGAGAGTTTTGTTTTCCCGCAAGAGTTTTCTTTTGCGCGTATTTCACGCGAACCGTTCAGCAAGTGCGTCTACGATAAAGCGGACTACTTAAACAAAGAAGAGATTGAGTTCATAAAAAAGATTGATAATTTGGAAAATGTTGAATGGTGGGTGCGAAATCCGAAAGACAGTGGTTTCTGTTTGAGCGGCTGGAAAAAGGCGCGATTTTTCGCCGACTTCGTGGTAAGTACAAAAAATGGAGATATCTTTTTAATTGAATACAAAGGCGGACAACTGAAAGGTTCGGAAGATACGAACTATAAAAAAGAACTTGGCGAGAAATGGGCGGAACTGAGCGGTGAGCGGTTTCAATTTTTGCTGGCGGAAAAGGTGAAAACAAACGACATTGTTGAGACGATAAAAAAGCATAAATAAACTAACCCAATGACGCAAATAATTTTAATCATCATCGGGATTGTTGTTATTGTTCTTTTGCTCTCAAGGAGAACGAGGGAGCAGGTTGTCGGTATTTGTGCCTCGGCGATTGAGACAGCGTCGCAAAAACAGGCGCGCAAGCAAAAAATACTTTCTCTTTTTCAAGATAAACGCGAACTCTCCAACACCGAAATCCGCGCCGCGCTCGGCGTATCTCCACGCACCGCTGTGCGCTACTTAGACGAACTTGAGCGCGAGGGCAAGGTGGAGCAAGTGGGTAAGGTAGGCCACTATGTAACCTACCGTTTACTGTAAGTCGTAATACGCCACACGGGTGGCGTATTGAATGTTGTGCTGTTCCTCCTACATTCCTAGGAAAGTAGGAGGGTTGTGGTGGAAAAATAAGCGCGTATGGTATCATTTACATTCTATGAAAAAACAAAGTGGAAAAAAGTTGAAGGTTGGAGTAATTGTGGGGAGCACGAGGCAGGGGCGGTTTGGCGAACAGCCCGCGCGCTGGATATATGGCGAGGCGAACAAGCGCGTGGGCATTGAGGCGGAGCTTTTGGATTTGCGCGACTACCCGTTACCATTTTTTGACCAGTCGTCGTCGCCATTTATGGGGGGAACGGACTACAAAAACCCCGCGGTTAAAAAGTGGGCGGAGAAAATAAAAGAAAAAGACGCGTTTATTATTTGTTCGCCAGAATACAATCACGGATATCCTGCGGTGTTGAAAAACGCGCTGGATTATGCGTACGCGGAATGGAACAACAAGCCGGTTGGATTTGTGAGTTGGGGTGGCGTTGGTGGCGCGCGCGTTGTTGAACAACTGCGGCTCGTGGCGATTGAACTTCAAATGGCGCCTATCCGAAACGCTGTGCACATCCAAAATTTCTGGGGGTTGCTTGATAAAAGCGGCAAGCTCAAAACCGACACGCTTACCGAGTCCGCAGATGAAATGCTCGCGCAACTTGCGTGGTGGGGGAATGCGCTCAAGGTTGCGCGCAAGTAATTTTTGTGTTATAAGACAAGAATGGAACTCGCTGGAGGAATTATTTTGGGAATCACACTTTTGTTTTCTTTGCTCGCGTTTAACCCGTCGGGCACATCGTGGTTTGATGGGTTTATAAAATTTCTTTCCACACCACCCAGTACCGAGCAAGTTGCAGGAATTGGAAGCGCTGAAATAAACGCAGAACCGAAGAAACAAGCATTTGCGCTTTCAAGTACAGTGTTTGCAAACGGAAGCGTGATGCCTGCGCGCTACACTTGTGATGGTTCGACTGCGCTCACCACAAGTGGTTTAAATATATCTCCACCACTCTCTATATCTGGCGTGCCGGAAAAAGCGCAATCGCTTGTTTTAATTATGGATGACTCTGATGCAGTAGGAGGAACGCGGACTCATTGGGTTGTGTTCAACATTCCGCCTACAGTTCGCGAAATTCCTGAAGGCAAAGAGCCGCCGGGTAGAGTAGGCCTTAATTCTTGGGGAAAAATCGGATATGGTGGTTCGTGTCCATCCGACCAAAAAGAACATAAGTATGTATTTCGCGTATATGCATTGAGCCGCACGCTCCCGCTTCGTGTGGGAAGTACTAAGGCGGAGATATTGACGGAGATGAAAGGGTATGTGTTGGCGCAAACAGAACTTATCGCGCGTTACAAAGTAAATATAAAGTAAGTTATAATAGAAAATAATGTTGCCGCTTTCTTTTAACATAAAAGCAACCAACATAGAGCTCTCGCCGGAGTTGCGCGAGTTTGTGGAGCGCCGCTTTTTGTCGCTCGCGGGTTTGATTGCTCTTGACGACCCGACGCTCAAGGTGCAAATTGAGGTGGGTCGCACGACGCATCATCATGAAAAAGGCGATATATTCCGCGCCGAGTTTAACATTCGTTCGCGGCGCGGGACATTCCGCGCCGTTGCGGAGCGGAGCGATATTCATACGGCAATCAGTGATGCGCGCGATGAGCTTGAGACAGGGCTCGGCCGCGCGAAGGGAAGATATATTTCGTTTTTGCGCCGTAGTCGGCGCGCCGTGAAGGAAATGCTTCGCGGTTGGTATGGCACGGGCAAGAAGTATGTGCGCGTGCCGCGCTTCAAGATGCCCCGCATGCCTCGTTTCAAAGTGCCATCTATTAAGTGGAAGTGGTGGAAGAAATAATATGATGAAAGAATTTCGAATTCCATTTATTGTTGCGCTGGTGTTGGTTGCCGCGGCACTTGGGCTCTGGTGGTATTTTGCTAATGGCGCAAAAGATGTAAAGCAGGCAATAGAAGCAAACGGCGCGGAGCGCGTCGCAAGGCAGTGGAGCGGTGCAACGCTCAAAACAAACTACGGCTCGGTTCAGATTTCGTTTTTGCACGACAAAGCGCCGAAGACAGTTGCAAATTTTATCGCTCTTGTCGAGAAAGGTTTTTTTGACGGCACCAAGTTCCATCGCGTGATTGCGGACTTTATGATTCAAGGTGGCGACCCGCTTTCCAAAGACGACACGCATAGCGAGTTGTGGGGCACGGGCGGGCCCGGTTATCAGTTTGCGGACGAAATAAATGATGAAAAATTTATGCGCGGAGCAGTCGCTATGGCGAACTCAGGGCCTAACACAAACGGCAGCCAGTTTTTTGTGGTAACGGCGAAAGAAACGCCATGGCTCGCGGGCAAGCACACGATTTTTGCAAAAGTGACGGCTGGACTTGATGTCGCGCTCGCCATAAGCCACGCCGAAGTCGGCGCGCGCGATATTCCAAAATCCCCGATTATCTTGGAAAAAGTGATTTTGAAATAGTGGTGAAAATGTCTTCTTGCGAATCCATTTGTTATATAGTAGTATGGCGCGAGATTAAAGAAAGGAGTTCATTATGATGACCAAAAATGGTCAGAGGATGTGGGAGGAGAGCGATTCAGTTGCAGCATACCTTCGTGAAGTCAGCGAATTTCCTGTCCTACCTCCAGACGAGACTGTCCGCTTGTGCCGAAAGTTTAAGAAAACCAAAAATCGCGGTGTGTGGGATAAAATTATCCAGCACAATCTGCGGTTTGTGATTTTGTTAGCAAAAGGATATGTCGGATACGGACTAAGTTTCTTGGAGTTGATACAGGAAGGAAATATTGGCCTCATGAAAGCGGTTGAACATTTCAAGCCAAGCAAAGGTTTTAAGCTCACTACCTATGCGAGATGGTGGATAAGGCAGTGCATGATGCGCGCGATAGCAAATCAAGCGCGTGTCATCAGAATTCCAGTACACGCACTTTCCCGTCGCTGGCGCATTCTGCGCATAAGCGACGAGCTTGCTGAGGAGTTTGGGCGGGTACCTTCAACAATTGAGCTTGCCGCGGCGACCGGAGAGACCCCCGAGTTCGTCGAACGATGCCTCAATCTTGCCTTCACGGTATCGCTAAATATCCCAATCTCGCGGAACGATGAAGGCCACGAGACATTCCTTGGTGATGTGATTCCCGATGAGCATGCGGTTGATCCCTCGGCTCGTGTGGAACGGGAGACGCTTCTCTCCAGTCTTGAGCAGGCGCTTGGGACACTTTCGGAGCGAGAACAGCACATACTCAAAGATCGTTTTGGTTTCTCTGACGGCGGTTATGGATTGACGCTTGAGGAGGTCGGGAAAAAGTTCAAGGTAACTCGCGAGCGCATCCGCCAAATTGAGGCGCGAGCACTTCGTAAACTTCGAACGCCTTCGCGTATGCGGATACTCCTTGGCGAGTCGGAATGGAAACGAAGACCTTGAGGACTGCACGGCGTGCAGTCCTCTTATTTTTTGCCTCTGGTCTTTTTTTCTTCTTTCAGAATCTCAAGCGCGCGGGGGAGGGCGATGTCGTACGGGTTGTCGGGCGGTTTGAGCGAACGGAAGTCGCCATCGTGCACGATATATGGACCGAATCGGCCTATGTTTGCACTAATGTCTTTGCCGGTCGCCAGGTGTGTGCCTAGTACGCGGGGCAACGAAAGGAACTTGAGCGCATCCGCAACCGTGAGTTTGGACACATCAAACGAGCGCGGAACGCTCGCGCGCCGGAGTTTAGGGGCATCCTTTTTTTTCGCGCCTTTTTCTAACTTTCCTACCTGCACATAAAAGCCGAATCGGCCGTTCAGTAGAAAGATATCCTCGCCGGTGTTCGTGTCTTTTCCGATCGGCTCGTCTGGTTTTATTTCCTGCCCCTCTGCGGTGAGCGCTCCAGTGCAATCTGGAAAGCGTTCGCAGGAAAGAAACTTTCCGCTGCGCCCGAGCTTCCAAACCATCGGCCCTCCGCAAGGCGGACATTTGAATTCTTTCGGCGCGTTGCCAAGTGTTGTTGCTTTATCAAGTTTTTCTTTTGACTTCACATCTTTGTGAAAAGGAACATAGAACTCTTTCAAGGTCTTTTCATATTCGCGGCTTCCGTTTGCAATGTCGTCTAGTTTGTCTTCCATTTCTGCGGTGAACGAATCGTTGATGTAAGAAGCGAAATGTTTTTCCAAAAAGCCGCTGACCACCATACCGGTGTCGGTGGGTTTGAGAGAACGATTTTCGCGCGTTACATATTCGCGTTCAACTAATGTCTCCATAATAGAGGCGTAGGTGGATGGTCGCCCGATGCCGCGCTTCTCAAGTTCTTTTACCAGCCCCGCTTCGCTGTAACGCGAAGGCGGTTCGGTCTGTTTTTCTTGTGTGTTGAGCGCGAGCAGCGCGAGTGCATCGCCAACTGATGCTTTGGGTAATTCCACATCCTCGCCGTGTGCCTCCGGATCGGCACAGAGCCACCCTTCCGATAAGAGTCGTACGCCATTTGCCGCAAAATCCGGAATGTTTTTCTCGGCAATATTTGCCGTAATTTTGGTACGAAGCATTTCCGCGTCAGGCATTTGCGAGGCAACGGTGCGCTTCCAGATAAGGTCGTAGAGTTTCTTCTGCTCGGGCGTTGCGCCCGCGTTTTTTTGCGAGAAATGAGTCGGGCGAATCGCCTCGTGCGCCTCTTGTGCGTTCTTCACTTTGCCGCTGTAGGTGCGAAGCGCAACAAGTTCTTTTCCAAACTCTTTGCTAATCACGCCCGCAATTTGCGCGCGCGCCGACTCGGCGAGGTTGGTGGAGTCGGTGCGCATATAGGTAATCTGTCCCGCTTCGTAGAGCTTTTGCGCAAGGAGCATCGTCCGCTTTGGAGAAAAACCGAGGCGCGTTGATGCGGCTTGTTGGAGCGTTGAAGTAATAAAGGGCGGCTTCGGCGCGCGTTTTGTTTTGGTCTCGGATACATCCGTAATGCTCCACGCGCCCTTTTTTCCTTCCTCAAGAATTTTCTCTACCAGTTTATTGTCGCGCGGTTCTTCTGAGCAGGTGAGCAAGAGCTTTGCACGAGACGGCGTTTCCGTATCTGCGGTAATCACCCAGAAGGTCTCTGGTACAAACGCCAGAATCTCGCGCTCGCGCTCCGCAAGGATGCGGAGCGCGGGGGATTGCACGCGGCCCGCGGAAAGCCCGTAGCGGATTTTTTTCCAAATGAGCCCGGAAAGGTCATAGCCCACAAGACGGTCCAACACGCGCCGCGCCTCTTGCGCTTTGCGCAGGTTTTGGTCTACCGCGCGCGGATGCGCGAGCGCGTCTTCAATCGCTTCTTTGGTAATTTCGTGGTAGACGGCGCGCGCTATGGGCGGTCGTGCTTTCCCGAGTTTTTCTTTAAGGATTTCGGCAATGTGCCACGCGATTGCTTCGCCTTCGCGGTCGGGGTCGGTCGCGAGAATCACTTCGCTTGCTTTTTTCGCCGCTTCGGTTATTTCTGCAACTACCGTTTCTTTTTTCTTGACGATTTCGTAATGCGGTACGAAACCCGCCGCGATGTCCACGGCGTTTTTACTGGACTTCGGTAAGTCCCGCACATGACCGATAGATGCTTTGACAACAAAATCCGCGCCGAGATATTTCCCGATGGTTTTCGCCTTTGCAGGCGATTCAACAATCAACAATTTGTGCGCCATTCCGTCCAGTATTGCACGACTTTGGTTTTATGGGCAAATAAGGCGCTCGCAAAACTCTTTCTCGGCGCGCCTCAACGAGGTTCTGCTCGCTCTCTTTTTCCGGCACCAGATATAGAAAATAGGATTCTTGAACAAAAAGAAGTTTGAGAAAATAAGAAAAGCCGCGAGAGATTTACTCTAACGGCTTTTCCTTTTCTCCCCCTTGCGGGGGCCGGCCCGAAGGCATTTGTATCTGCATACTAGCAAACCCCGCAACCACGCGCAACTTGACGGATTATGTGTGAGGACTGGGACTATGTGTCGGTCAGCAATTACCATGCCCCTGTTCCTTGTGGACCGACTCGAATGACGGGACCAATGCCCCAACGAGACACCGTCGTAAGGGTAACATACCGAGTTACTCAAATCAAAAAGAAGTAATCGTCTTATTACCGGTGAGGTGCGCAATATGCGTCCTCGCCGGTTTTCTTTTTTACACAATCTGATAATCTAGTGTTTTGCGCTCCGTGTCGGCGCTGAGAATTTTGAAGCGCACTTTGTCGCCGAGGGAATATTTTTTCTTTGAGCGCGCGCCGACAATGCAGTAATGCTTCTCATCCAACGAGTAGAAGTCGTCTCCAAAGTTACGGAGCGCCGCCATACCTTCCGCCTTGGTGTCGTTCTCTTCTATATATACGCCCCATTCGGTAACACCGGAAATAACACCACTAAACTCTTGCCCCACACGCTCCGACATATACTCTACTTTCTTGATTTTCACCGACTCACGCTCGGCTTCTGCCGCCGCGATTTCCTTTTCTGTAATGTGCGCCGCAAGTCGTTCATATTCCGACCATTCCTGTTCATCCATCTTTTCTCCGTGGAGATGCCCCGCGAGCATACGGTGTATAAGCAAGTCCGCGTAGCGGCGGATAGGGGAGGTGAAGTGCGTATAAAATGGCATCGCCAACCCAAAATGTCCAATGTTTTTGGTTGAATAGATTGCCTTGGACATTGAGCGGAGCGCCGTTGTTTTAATCAGTGCTTCTTCCGCAGAGCCCTCTATTTTCTTAAACAATTGCTGAAGGTCTTTACCAGTTACACTTTTACCTGTAATGGGCAAGTGGTGCCCGAGCGCACGCACAAATAGGGCAAGCTCGGTTATTTTGTCGCTGTCGGGCAAGTCGTGGATGCGGTATAAGACGGGTGCTTTGCTTTTCTGCTTTTCGCCTGCCCGCCGATCGGCAGGCGGGCGCGCGTGCGAAAGAAACTCCGCGACTTCGCGGTTCGCAAGGAGCATCCATTCTTCAATCAGCTTGTGCGTTTGCAGATGGGGCTTTTTATACACGCGCACCGGCCAGCCGTCTTTGTCCAGTTCAAACTTCACTTCATCTTGCGCAAAATCAATCGCGCCCGCCTTGCGATTTTTCTCCTGCATTATTTTCGCGAGGCGATTCAGCGTCAAAAGTTCTTCGGAGAGCGCTCCCGTTTTTGCATCAATAACTTCTTGCGCGTTTTCGTAGGTAAATCGTTTGACGGAGCGGATGACGGTGCGCCCGAACCAACGCGAAAGCACCTCTGCTTTTTCGTTGATTTCAAACACGGCGGAAAATGCAAACTTATCTTCGTCGGGGTTTAAGGAGCAGAGGTCGTTTGAAAGCGCCTCGGGGAGCATAGGGATGGTGCGGTCTACCAGATAGACGGAAAATCCGCGCTCGCGTGCTTCACTGTTGAGCGTAGTATTCTCGCGCACAAAGAAAGACACATCCGCAATATGAACCCCAATCTGGAAAACTGGTGACTGGTTGCTGGAAACTGGAAGGGCACGGAAAGAAATAGCGTCGTCAAAATCCTTTGCATCGGCAGGGTCAATGGTAAAGGTGAGCGTATTCCGGAAGTCCTTCCGCCTAGGAATTTCTTCTCTGAAAATCCTTTTTTCGTCTTCTTTTAGCGCGCGCG